>JARIAA010000235.1 GCA_029264635.1 Psychrobacter sp.
ATGACTTGCCAAATATCTTCGCGAGTCGCTGGCATATAAAGGCTCTCCCCTAGCTCATAAGGATGGTGGGTATGCGGTTTGACCATAGCGTGACGCTCAGTAATCAGATGCGCGTAAGACTGAGTATAGTTATAAAGGCTGGATGGTTTATCTGGCATAGTAGGGGTTATCTAAATAATAGTGAATGATAATAAAAGCTTAAAGCGTTGGCATTTATCTTACTAAGATTAGCTATCTGTGGTGCGCTGCTTGATAAGCGTAATCGCTTGATAAGGGAGTATTTTAGCACCTAATACGGTCACATTAATATCACGCTCGCCACATAAATGACGCAATAATATGGTATCAGGATGCTCAGCGGTTGCCAGCAAAATACATTCAGGATCACGGCGCAGTATCGCCCGTGTCGCCTCTGCAATGGTCGGCTTAATACGGTTATGATTGGTAATTTTATAGTCGTCAGCTAGCTTATTGATCAAATCGGCCGTCTGGTAACGTGGCTGTTTAAACGTTGCCAAGTATTGTGGAGGTGTGGATAGTGCACGCCGCGTGGTATCGATATGGTTGACGAAAGCTAAGCTATGATCTGCTTCTACTAAATTATCATAAAAAACACTGCGATGCAGACCTGATTGCGGCTCAGTATACAAACTGCGTGAAATCAGTCCTGATACGGTACTGTTAAGCAGTCCTGATGGAATCAGCCAGTCTTCCTCGCTTGCCGCCAACCAAGCCACGCCAGCGGGATCAGCGAGTGTAAGTAGAGGAATGACAGCAGTATTGTCAAGAGTACCTTGATGAAAAATATTGGTAAAGTTTGGATGGGTAGGGTTGCTAAAGGCGTCCAAGCTACGAGCCAGCTCTTGATAAATGGCGCCTTTGCCCGTCCAACCATCCACAAATATGAGAGGGCTGTCTGGATAAGCGTTTAATATCAGCTGCAAAGCGACTAGATCAAGTCCGCGATCGCGAATGATACTGATGCCATAATGCACGCTTGGCAAGGCATAGCTGCTATCAGCGTCTGCTAGCGCACGCTGCAACAATACCCCAATGGGCAAGCCTGCGCGCACTAAGCTGACTAAAATAAGTGGTCGTTTGTCATCGACTTGTTGGTGAAAAATCTGATGTAGCGTATAGGCTAAGTTAGCGGTATCAGTCGCGGTTCTATTTGTGCCTTGCTCTAGCGCCTGTACATATAACTGCTCGTGCATGGCAGTCGGCGCGTCCTCTAATGTCAGCATATCTGAATAGTGTCGTTGCCCGCTTTGAATCAGCGCCTCTTTTTGACCAACTGGCACGTCAGCAATCGCGTCCTTATTGACAATATCGAGCAGCACAGTCACATCGCTGGCAAGATAACTACCTGAGCCGTATTCGTGTATTTTTTGAATATTAGGGCTCGTCATATGATTGTTCATAAGAGGATTTCTACTTCTATAAATGATGGTTATTATTGAGGTAATACCGTCGCTAGGCGCTGAGAATGGTTGATAATTAACCGTTACTCAAAGCTATTAAGTATTTAAAACTATTGAGAGCCAAAACGATCATGTAGCTGACCATTACTTGGCATGCCATACCAGTCAAGCAATTGCAGAAACGGTAAATCTGCCAAACTGTCACCGAAACCAAAACTTGGGCGCTGAGTGTCTAGATGACTCTCTAATAAAAACTTTACGGCATGACGCTTATGCACGGCGTGGGGCAAAATGGCTAAATTATTGGCATTCACATGCACATAAAAATTTTGCTCAAAGTCGCGGATTAGATGAGGTAACTGCTTAGACAATTCAATTAGCGCTTGATGATCTTTTTGTGCATGTTTAATCGCTAGATAAATGATCAGATCTTCATTAACAGAACCATTATTAAAGCGATCACTATGCGGCGTAAATTTCAAATCACTATCAGGGTTTTGACTGTGCTTGGTAAATAACTGGCTAAGCTGGGTTAGTGTATCTTGCAATGGCTCAAGCTGCTTATACATATGCTGTTGCCAACTTTTGAGCACTTTGCCATCGGGCTGTAGAATAACGGCACCGTGGGTCAGAACTTGCCAGCTCTCAAAAGGCAGCTTGACGCGTTTGATTTCATTGCGGTCGCGCGCGGTGACGACGATCAGTTCAGTGCTAACTAATAACCAATTAAAAAAGGTAGCTTGGCGCTGACTCATGAAACTCAATGGCTTACCTTGCTTATTTATTGTCGCACAAACTAAGTGTTTAGGTTCAGCCGTTGGCAGATCCCATGTATCAATTTTACGTTGAGTCTGAAAAAGGGTATCGTCTAAATCCATAAGTGCGTAGGGTTTAGTGATGTTTGGGTTGAGCTTGAAAAATGTAGGGTTCATATATCAACTCCTACCACCAGCACATTATCCAAATCTTTCCACAAAGCATCTACGCTATCGGCAGACTTCTCCACGCACAAGACAATTAATTCCCAATCGTTAGGCTGAACGTTATAAACAAAGTTGGTCATACCCAGCCCATAATTGTCATGAAAACTTAACATAGTGGTAATTGCGCCACCAAGGGCAATAGGCGAGCGAGTTAAGGCGCTAAATTTCACGCATGATTTATGTTTGATATGATTAGTTTGACTCTCTAGCCACTCTGCTAGCAAAAACGGCAACCAGACAAACTCATTACTGCCTAATACTAAAATTCGCTTGGGTAACTGATCTTTATCAAAAGTTTCTCGCCCACTGAAGCTAGCAAAGGCGTGTTGAAAATGGGCTAAATAACGAGCAAAACCCTCAGTACTATCTAGGGTTGGGAGGCGCCCCCAATTACCAGTATGACCCAGCGCTTGACTGCCAGCCTCAGTGGTATCGACTGATGGCATCGTTATTGGTTCAGGATTGAGCGCATCCGTCCATGTCCATGCGCCAGACAATAGATGATGACGATGAAAATCAATATTCGGTAGGCGTTTCGCAATTTTATCAGACATAGCGTCATCTATACCCTGATTTTGATTTAATGACCAATCAACTAGCGTGGTCAGATGCACCTGTTCTAATTGTTCCAGTCCAGCATTACGCAGCGCTGTCACGACATTGACGCAAGTGTTGCCTGTTGAGGCTTCGTCGTCGACCATAATAAGCGTTTTGCTAGCGAGGAGTTGTGTCGCTGTATCAGAGCTTTGATAAATCAGATGCTGGCTGGCATGACTATGATCTTCGCTAAATGTGGTTAATAAGCTGGCTGTATTATCGTCATTTTTATCATGCTGGGCATGGCGAGTGGAATTCAGCAGTAGGGCATTAGGATAGCGGGTTTGCAATGCTTGATGCACGCCAGCGGATAGTCCAACGGCAGTTTCCGCCATACCAATGACTAATATAGGTTCAGGCAAAGTATTAGGTATTAAATTCGCCAAATCGGTAAAAGCGCGGCGCATGGTGCTTGGCGCGACAGGAATGTGACGACCTAACACTTTTGACACAAATAAAAACGCACGTTTGGGATTGATACGCTGGGCAAAACCAAGCAAGTCTTCTAACTCGTAATTTTTTTCATTGCTGATATTGGTTTGGTAGGTAAGATCAAGCGTGCCGCGAGGTAGAGTAACGGTAGTATTAGACTGCTTTTTTGACATTCATCTTCCTTTAAACATTTATTTTATGTAGAGATAATATTTTCTAACCCTGACATCCCACCAGCCACAAGGCACTACGGCTTTTTTTGCTTAATTGCGGTGTGGTCAGCGGAGCAGATGGCGTATGTAAGATATCAGATGAGCTATCTAGACCAATTCCAGCGCTTGCAAATAGGGCAGATAATAACTGAAATTTCACCGCATAGTTCATATTTTGCGCCTGTTCATGAACGAAACTTGACGTTACCATACCGATGACTTCGCCAGTCGACAGTAATAAAGGGCTACCGCTGGAGCCAGGTTGAATAGGCGCGGTAAATTGCATATAACGAATATCATCATCAAACCCTGTTAACCCTGAGATACAGCCTTGCGTAACTTGTAATTGGCTGCTCAATTCTGATAACGGAAAACCCAAGGTAGTGATGGTTTCGCCCAAATTATCAGTACAGCGCTGCGCTAAGGGCAAATAACTTGGCAGCGGGTCGCTGACTCGAATGATGGCAGAATCACAACCGATATCGCTTAACACTACTTGCGCCTCGCGATCAGGCTGCCCTTGCTGGCGAATACCAATAAGCGCAGCGGACTCAATAACATGATAGCAGGTCAATAAATGATGAGAGTCAATAGCAAAGGCGGTGCCCGTCCAAGTTTCGCCAGACTGTACTTGACGCGGCGACCGCGTCTCAGGATGAGCATGATTACACTGCTGCGCTTGCGCTTGCATAATGTCGGGCGGGTGCATATCAAGGCTGACTTGCACGCGATGCTCAAGGCTTGCCAGCCCTTGCGTCGATCCTTCTCCTTTTTAACGCTGCTCATAAGTCACCTATGCGGTGAAATCTATTTGATCAAATTGCGTTTGTGATCATAACTTCTGAAAATTCTATTTAAAGGATTTCCCTTGCGCAACTAAAATTGGCATGCAATTTTTTAACGTTGCTCATAAGTCACCTATGCGGTGAAATCTATTTGATCAAATTGCGTTTGTGATCATAACTTCTGAAAATTCTATTTAAAGAATTTTCCTTGCGCAAC
>JARIAA010000248.1 GCA_029264635.1 Psychrobacter sp.
CATTGCTAGATTTACTTGCGCCTATTGATTAGTCCTTTTTATCGTTAAAATCAGTAATATTGATGGAGGTTAGGTCATGATTCGCAATTGCAATCTTCATACGTTATAATGAATTTAAATTTGGTTCCATGACATATAGTTACTTTATTCGTACTGATAATCACCTATTGAGTATTTTTTAGTAAGGTATGATAAAAAGAGCATCCTTCATTACGGAGGTAACTTTTAGTCATGCTACCGTATGGTCTGAAATAACCGTGGTTCGTTTTCGTAGAGTCTCTTATGAGAAATATAGATGATCTTATAGAAGCGACCAATAGTGGTTTTACATGATTGATGTTAGTTTTAACCAAGAAATTATCGCTGATAACTCTTAGCTTCAATCATATAAAACTCAATGCAAATTTTTAAGATAAGCCAAAAGCCATTATAGATATTCTAATGGCTTTTTTTGCCTTTATGCATTGACGTAAGACAGCGTCTTTTGATTTTAAGGTATTACAATTAACTATAATCAAAGTCAATCCGTTGGCTAAGGACAGTTATATGAACGGAATTTCTAGTGGTGTGCTAATATCGCTTGGCGCCTATTTTTTGGTCATGATAGGCATTGGTATTTACGCCTATTTTAAGCAGGCCAATGATTCAGAAGGCTACATGCTTGGCGGTCGTAATTTAGGCCCAGCAGTAACCGCCTTATCAGCGGGTGCCTCAGACATGTCGGGTTGGTTGTTACTCGGTTTACCTGGGTATATGTACGCTGACGGTGTAGTTAGTGCTTGGATCGCTATCGGCTTGACGACTGGCGCCTTTTTGAATTATATCATTGTAGCACCGCGTCTGCGGGTTTATACCGAGATTGCTGACAATGCTATTACCTTACCTGATTATTTTGCCAACCGCTTTGAGGACAAGTCGCACATGTTACGTGTCATCTCAGCATTGGTTATTATCTTATTCTTTACAGTTTATACTGCAGCCAGTTTAGTGGGTGGCGGCAAGCTATTTGTAAGCTCGCTTGGACTTTCATATGGTACAGGTCTTTGGGTCACCGCAGGCGTCGTTGTTGCCTATACTTTATTCGGTGGTTTCTTAGCCGTATCAATGACAGATTTTGTACAAGGCGTGATCATGCTATTTGCCATGATTATTGTGCCAGTGGTCGCCTTTACAGATTTAGGCGGCATCTCTGCCACTACGAATGCTGTCAGAAACATTGATCCAAATCTGCTGAATATCACTAGTGGCATGACGATTATTGGTATTATTTCACTGCTGGCTTGGGGTCTAGGCTATTTTGGGCAACCGCATATTATTGTGCGCTTTATGGCTATTCGTTCAGTCAAAGATGTGCCAACTGCCCGTAATATCGGTATGAGCTGGATGATTGTCAGCTTGCTAGGTTCTTTAATGACAGGTTTTGCAGGTCGCGCCTATGTACAAAAAACAGCGATGACCTTGGACGATCCTGAAACTATCTTTTTAGTGTTTACCCAATTTTTATTTACCCCACTAGTGTCAGGCTTCTTATTAGCCGCTATTTTGGCAGCAATTATGAGTACCATCTCATCGCAGCTGTTAGTCGTATCAAGCTCGCTGACCAAAGATGTCTATAAACTATTTTTTGATAGAGATGCATCTGAATCTCGCCAAGTATTAGTTGGCCGTATCTCTGTAGTGTTAGTCGCTGTCGTATCGATATTACTAGCCTCTGATCCTGATAGCTCTGTTCTGAGCCTTGTGTCTCATGCTTGGGCAGGTTTTGGTGCTGCGTTTGCGCCATTGGTAGTGTTTAGCTTGACATGGCGCGGTATGAACCGTAACGGTGCTGTCGCGGGTATGGTTGTCGGTGCACTGACAGTCATCCTCTGGGTCTATGGCGGCTTTGAGTATAATGGTATGGCGCTCAACGATTGGTTATATGCAATCGTGCCTGGCTTTGTTCTGAGTACCATCGCTATTTTTGTAGTCAGTATCATGACAGGTGGTCCAAAACCTTCGGTCTCCGCGAAATTTAAAGAGATGGAACTCAACTTAAATAAATAAGCTCTACTCTCTTATTACTCTAACCCTTGCTACTTCTCTTGTAGCGAGGGTTGTTTATTGTCTATATAAACTATCTAGACCTTATGACCAAACGTTCGTAGCACTATGCAGTACGCGCTTCACTTAATAAAATGGTTTCATATTTCTGATAAATAAAAAAACGACCCATAAAAGATCGTTTCTTATTATTTTTTGATAATGAATGACTATTGATTAAGAACTTTACTATTTATCTTGGTAGGACAATTTTACCCCAAGGATATAGCCATCATTGTCTTGGAAGTCAGCAACGATTTTTTGAGATGGCAGTCTACCTTTTGCATCACCAAACCAGAGGTATTTGCCACCTGCCGATACTGCCCAGTTTTTAGTGACGTCATATTTCGCGCCAAGACCTACACTGTAATAGCCTTCGACAGGACCCAGTGAAGTAGTTGGATCACCAGCACCGCTATCCCAACCGACGGTACCACTGACAGCAAGGGCTGGTGCTAAGCGTTTAGCGACACCCAATTCCACCTGCCACTGGTCATCATCATAATCAACCAATGCTAACCCATCAGGACCAAAACTACGTTTACTAACGTCATTATATAATGGCGGTACGATTGAGAAGTCACTCCATGGCACCCAGCGTACTTTTGCCGTTGCTAACGTCGTTGGGTTGATACCCGTTTGAAAATCAAAGTTGACTGATTTGGGTGTCGTGATCTCCATATTACTGCTTCGATTGGCTGCCGCTGGATTACCTGCTAGAACGCCCGCTAACGGATAAGTTTCCGCTATGTTCATATTGTGGTCAATCTCTGAGCGGTACGTTAACGCTGCTTTTAGAGCAATTTCAGGCTTGCTATACGACAAACCAGCTATCCAACCATAATCTGTATCAGGGCTGTTACGTGAGGTATAGCCAGTAGCAGGACCATAGGCAAGTCCGCGTAATCTCACTTCAGATTCGATACGCTGAGCAACTGGACCACCGTAAACTTGAAACTCTTTATTAGCACCGAACTTTGCACCCAGTATAGCGGTTATGCTATTACTACGGACTTCTACTTTCGTAGTTTCACCTGCAGTATCAAATTCTGCTTGTGAGATCCCAACTAATGGAGTTAATGTTGTTAATAAACCTTGTTGCTGTGGTGTTAATGTACCACCTTGTCTAAGTATTCCTTGAAGGCCGTCAACTGTAGTCTGTGCATCATCGAAGCTGTTAACTCCAATTGGTGATCCTGGACCAATGACCCCACCTGAGAGCGCCGTAATACTAGCATCACGATTATCCCCATCTTGAGCGACAAAGTTACTCTTCTTGTATTCAGCTGCTGCACCAAACGGTTCATCATATAAAATACCAATGCTAAAAGTATCATTGATATCTGTTTTTACCCCATAACGAAAGAAGTCGTAAGACTCAGCAATATCACCCGTATCAGCACCTTTAACATAGGTATTATTGTTAGGCACATTGTTAGCAGTATCATTACCGCTGACATCTGCATCGATATAGGTATAGACGGCTTCAGCATAGGTACCGTCTTGGAAGAATGCGGTGACATCCTGACCTGAGCGATCAAGACCAGCTGCGTTCGATACGCTGGCTACAGAAAGCGCAGCGATTGCTACAGCAAGGGTTTTTAAGTGAAAAGTAGTGCGCATTGTGTATCTCCAAACATCCTCATTGTTTTACCATTAACACAGCTCATAGATGATAATAATGCCCATACTATGTTGAGTGTGTAAATGGTCTCCTAATTTGAATAGTAATCACTTTTTCACACTAAGACAACACTTAAAGTACTTTATTTCCCAAATATGACTGGACAGTTATTAAATTATAATTATTCATTTGATGCTTTAGTAGTAGAGAATGTATAAAAATATGATTTGGATAGTTTTACATAAAGATTTTTAAATGAATTGTTTTGTAACCTCATCTATTTTTATTTATCGATATTTGCTCAAAAAAAAGCGACCCATTACGGATCGCTTTTTTGTCACCTGAGATAAAACAAATATAGTTAATTATTTGTACATCTACATAGTTCCAAATATCTTTAGATTACTGAGCTTGATAAGAGAGTTTAACCCCTAGCACGTAGCCATCATTGTCTTCAAAATTACTAACAATATCTTGGGTTGGTGTTTTGCCTTTTGCATCGCCGAACCAAAGGTATTTACCACCTGCCGATACTGCCCAATTTTCGGTGACATTGTACTTGGCACCGAGACCGACACTATAGTAGCCTTCAATAGGACCCAATGATGTTACTGGATCACCAGCACCGCTATCCCAACCAACATTACCACTAACTGCCAATGCTGGCGTTAGGCGCTTAGCCAAACCAAGCTCAATGACCCATTGATCATCATCGTAGCTGACCAGTGGTAATCCATCAGGACGGTACGCAGGGTTAGCGGTACTTACCTCATTATATAATGA
>JARIAA010000267.1 GCA_029264635.1 Psychrobacter sp.
CAGTGGTTTGGTCGGTGACCAACCTGTCAAAACAGGTATTGCAGCCTTAATTGGTCTTGGTCTGGCGACCGTTGGTGTTGATGCTGTGACAGGGATTTACCGTTTTACGTTTGATTCGGTCAATCTGTCTGATGGTATTCAATTTACTACCATTGTGATTGGCTTTTTCAGTGTGAGTGAAATATTAATCCTACTAGAAAAAACCACTACTGGACACAAGGTTATTGAACAAGGCAAACGCAGTTTATTAAACGTTAAAGAGTTTATGTTTACGTTAGGCGCTATGCTGCGTAGTGGCTTGATGGGTTTTGTCGTTGGTATTTTACCAGGTGCAGGAGCCACTATTGCGAGCGCCATGACTTATGCCAGTGAGCGTAAAATCGCTGGAGAAAACGGCACTTTTGGTGATGGAGATCTTCGCGGTGTCGCGTCTCCAGAGGCAGCAAATAATGCTTCTGCTTGTGGTTCATTCGTGCCAATGTTGACGTTAGGTGTACCCGGTTCTGGGACGACAGCGGTCATGATGGGTGCATTAACTTTGTATAATATTACCCCAGGTCCGCAGTTATTTACCGAGCAGCATGATATCGTTTGGGGTCTAATCGCCTCTTTGTTCATCTGTAACGTTATTTTGCTCGTAATGAATATTCCACTGGTTGGTTTATTTGCAAAACTGCTTAATGTGCCAAATTATATACTAGTCCCAGCAATCGCGGCGGTCAGCTTTGTCGGCGTATACTCGATTCATAGTACGACTTTTGATTTGGTCTTTATGGTCGCACTTGGCGTATTTGGTTATTTCCTACGTAAGTTAAACTTCACATTATCAGCGCTTATTTTGGGATATGTCTTAGGTGAGCTGATGGAATCTAACTTAAGACGCGCCTTATCTATCTCTCAAGGTGAGCTGAGTATTCTGTGGAGTAGTCCTATCACCATGGTGTTATGGCTATTAGCTATTTTGATGATATTTATGCCCGTCATACGTAGCATTTATCGTAGACGTTTTAAGCAATCTGCGGTTTAGACTTTAGCTATTTTCCAAACAAAAAAATCCCCAGCTATTAAACTGGGGATTTTTTATGTCGAACTGAATCTGGTAGGCGTAACTAGATTCGAACTAGCGACCTCTACCATGTCAAGGTAGCGCTCTAACCAACTGAGCTATACGCCTATTTAGGTTGAGCATTTTAGCAAGTTTTTGAGACTTTGCAAGCATTTTCTCTCTAAACTTTAAAGTTATTGTTTAAATAATCATCATTTGACACTTCAAGCGCCTTAATAGAGCTCTGAGAGGAAAATTAAAATGTTTTATAAATTGTCCTGATAATGATTATTCTAAAAATTATAGCAACTTACCTACGTTTTTCTTGAATTGCTTAAGGGCTTGCTGATACTCAGTATTACTGATTTTAAGCGTACTCAGCCGTCCATATCGCAATTGTCGATAGTCTTGTTTAAGGTCATCGATATGCTGTTGGGTAAATTTTAGATGGTCTGTTATTAGTATATTATCAGGCGCGGCTAAACTATCCGATAGCCGCTCAAGCCATGCCAATTGTCCTTCATGATCGACACGAGCAAGTGATTTTCCGTTTTTACTTAGCCGTTTAGACAACTGAGCCAATGGCAGATCTGCGGGATGCCAACGCTTACGTCGACGTTGCCATAGTATTAGTACCAGCACTGATAGTACCAAAATGGCACTGGACGCCAGCCATACGATTTGCTGCATTATCGAGCTGATATTAAACCACTTGAGTAGCGAACCTGCTTGGCTTTCTTGATCGTAGCCGACAACGTCTTTTTGCCAGTAGTAGCTGGCTTGGTCAGAAAATCGCCTAAGCGTTTGCAGTAGCTGATACTGCTGATAGCTGATTTGCGCGCCAGCCCCTTGGCCAAACATAGCCGCTCCTCGCGCTTGAGTTAACGCATCCATCCCCTGCTCCACGCGCTCTGGCGCAAAAAACGCCGTCGGGTCGACCCGTACCCACCCTTGACCTTCAAGCCATACTTCAGTCCATGCGTGAGCATCCATCTGGCGGACTTCCCATACATTACCACCACGGCTCGGCTCGCCGCCTTGATAGCCAGCCACCACTCGCGCTGGAATACCAGCGGCGCGCAGCATAAAAGTAAAGCTTGAAGAATAATGCTCACAGAATCCGGCTTTGGTATCAAACAAAAACTCATCGATACGGTTATCATTTAATCTTGGGGGCGATAACGTATAGCGAAAATCTGTTTGATGGATCCAGCGCTCAAGTGCCTGCATATAACGTACAGGATCTGAGCCCGATTGTGCAAATAACTGCCGAGCAAGCGTGCGCGCTTGAGAATTACCCTCTTTAGGTAATGCTAAGTTAATACGGCGAGCGGTCTCGTTAAGCAGAGGATCAATACGCATGGGCGCAAACTGTAAAACCTGATAGCGGAGCTGCTGAGTAACGGGCTGATTGGTTAATAAAGTGAAGTTGGAGGTAAGACTGACCTCTTGGCGCTGCGTAAAGGGGTAATCAAGACCATATAACCAGTTCTGCTGAGTGGGCTCTAAAATAATCTCATAAACATTAGGGTCAAGCTTTACTTTATCAGCCGCTGTTGCCAAAGCGTTTTCTACCCATGTAGGAGTTTGCTGATTGCTATCCCATTGCCACTGCTGCTGCTCGCTACGACGCCATGTCACACCATCGAAGTCGCTAAATACCAAACCACGCCAGTAAAGCTCATCTTGTGGCGGGCGACCATCTGCAAATTCTACCCGAAAAGCAAGCGCTGAGGACTGTCCTAGGCTAGCAAAATCACCAGGTGACATGCTATCAGAAACACCTGTCGTTCCTTGCTTGCCTGATAACTGCACTGACAACAATGGCGGCAGACGAGGGAAAAATAAAAACAGCACAACTAATAAGGGTAATGCTCCTACGGCTAGCACGCCAAGCGTCCGCAAGCGTCCATCACCGCGTGTATTACTATCATCATTCAAAGCGATAAAGGCCAATAAGACCGCAATTGTGCCTGCCATTACCTCTAACGTCGTAGCAAGTCCTTGATCCATCAAAAATAAAGCAGCAAGCACAAACAGCGACAAGTTCAATACCACATAAGCATCGCGGCGCTTATACAACTCCCAAAGCTTACTGACCAGACATAACACTAAAAATGCGACGCCCATATCAAGACCAAATGCGGCGTTATAAGTGAACCATAACCCTACTAGTCCCAATAAAAACCCCAGCATTTGCATGCTTCGATAAATACGTTTGAAATGACGCGCTTGCCTAAATCTAGCCTTTACTCGAGGTAGCTGAGCGACAATGCTAACGAGCGCAAAACCTATCAACCATAACGGCAAATGAGCAACATGTGGCAGTACCACCAAAAACTGAGTTAGCAATACCCAATGATAAGCGGGCAATGCTAGCAGTTTGTTATACCAAGTCTGATTGATTAGTACGTTGTTCGCTAAGTGATCAGATACACTGACCCGTTGACCTAGTGCCCATTGCTCAAAGCTTGTTTGTCTATCAAAGTCTGCAAAAGCCGCTGAGCTAGATAGAGCGGAGCTAGCGGTGGAAATATTCTTAGGTGTCGTCATGGCATTTTCGCCAAGCGTAATAAGCAGGCTTCTACAAACAGCTCACCTTGACCAAACGTTACAGCATCATCTGTTTCACTTGGTAGTCGCATCTGAAAAGGGACGCCAAGCTCGCCAAGCGTTATAACACCATACGCCAGTTGCGCAAGCTTTTGCTCATGATGGGCAGCTGGCATATCAGTATAATCTAACACCTGCTCGACACCGATTGGATCAGCAAAATGCTTGGTAAACATTCCTTGCCCGCGCGCTACATGCGACCAAGAGACTCTTGCTAATGACTCGCCTTCGATATAGTTATCCAAGCGATCAAAGTCATCTTGTCCTTGAGTATACTGGCTGTATTGCTGACCTGTTGGCAACTCATCTAAGCTTGTCGTCACATACTGCGTCTGCCTATCAAATGCCAATGGCTTTGGATAGACCCAAGCTGTGCGCGCAAAATAAACATACGACCAGGCACGCATGATACCCAGCGGATAAACACTGCTAATTTTTAATCGGGGCAACTCAAGCTGGCCACGCTGATCAGTCATGACAGGCATGCGGATCATTTGCTCATCTTGCAAACGTGGCAGCAGCACTTTTGTCGCCGCCCTAACTTTTAACTGACTTTGATTGGTTCGCTTGCTAATAGTTTCTTTCTTGCCTTTTGGAGGCTCAAAAACAACAACTAATTGCCGCCTAGGTTGACGACTCTCACTACGCACTCGTAAAGTCACCCAAACAGGTGAGCCAGCTTCTGCCATTGTCACATCCAGCAGATCAATATGTAAACCTGACACATGAGCAAAGGTGACGTGGAAGCTGATTAACCAGACGCTGATAAGGTAAAAGCACAAGCCAAGCACCAAATTATTACCATAGTTAATACCAGCAATAAACGTAATGATTAACAATACGGCAAAGAGTGCGCCCTCTCTACCAAAGAAAATATACACATTACGCAAATTAAGGGTAGCGCTATCACTCTTGGGAGCACGCTTGGCAAACCAACGTGCAAGCGCTGCTCTTATAGGCTGGGTTAAGAAGCGCAGTGATAATGTCATAACGGCTCTGTTTCTATCATGTTTTGCATTTAGGATGCACCGCTAGTTGACCCAACCATTTAAACAATGACCGGTACTTGATTCATAATACGCTGAGCGATGGTCTGTACGGTTTGCCCTCCAGTTACATGCATAGGCGTAAATCGCTGACCTAACCTGTGGTCCGTCACAGCCGCAAACACCGCTTGAATATCCTCTGGCGTCACTTCTTGATAACCTGATACATAGGCATGCGCCTGTGCCGCACGCTGTAGCGACAACACGCCGCGCGGTGATAGCCCATGATACTCTTGGCTAATTCGTGTATTTGCAACCAGACGCTGTAAATAATCTAGCACCACATCTGCCACATACACCTGCTGTACTCCTTGACGTGCAAGCAAGACAGCCTGACTATTAAGCGAAGCCTCTAAATTTGCAAGCAGTTCACGTCGATCTTGACCGCGTAGCAGCGCACGCTCCGCTGCTGGCGAAGGGTAGCCAAGTGACAAGCACATTAAAAATCGATCTAATTGTGACTCAGGCAGCGGATAGACACCCGCCTGTTGCATCGGGTTTTGGGTCGCAATAACAAAGAATGGCTTGGGTAAGCGGTAGGTCTGCCCATCTTGGGTAACTTGACCCTCCTCCATTGCTTCAAGTAAGGCACTTTGGGTTTTTGGGCTAGAGCGATTCATCTCATCCGCCAGTAGCAGCTGCGTGAAGATAGGCCCTTTACGAAATTCAAAACTTTGCGTGCTTTGATGATAGATACTCATACCCAAGATGTCGGCTGGCAACATATCATTGGTAAACTGCACCCGATTAAATGATAACCCTAATAGCTGCGCTAAACCTTGGGCTAAAGTAGTCTTACCCATTCCTGGTAAATCTTGTAATAGTAGATGGCCACCTGCTAACACACAGCTGAGCGCCAGCTTAACCACTTGCGGCTTATCAAG
>JARIAA010000300.1 GCA_029264635.1 Psychrobacter sp.
TCCCAAGACCAGCCTGCTCACGCAATCGTTTATGAAGCAGACAACTACCGACCGTAAGACTACCATCACGACAAGCGCGATAATAGCGCTGATAATTATCAGGGTAAAGGGTTTTAGTTCGTGTAACTACTGGGTCTAATAGTATTCCAGCGGTGTTGACTGGTATGACTAGTACCTGCGCGCTACTGCTTAAAATAGAGGCATGGGTCAGTTGTAAAGTAGCCATCAAATATGCCTATAAATAGTCAGTCAGTCAGTAAGCCAGTTGGTAGAGTTTGCTTGATACCTAGATAATTATTTTTAAGTAAATAACGATACACCAGTATTAGTGCTTAACGCTATGGTAAAGCCTCATGTCTCATTTTATTGAGCGGCTTCTAACGCTGCGATTTGCTGTTCAAGTAACTTGATTTGCTCAGCTTTCATATCGGTGAGCTCTTTATTCATCTGAACTTGTTCAGTCGCCAGTTTTTCTTGTTCTTCTAAACGTTGACGCTCATCTTCTAAGCGATCAATTTCTTCTTTGGCTAAACTGTCCGTCTCTGGTAGAGGGGCATTTAAAACAGATACAGAGTCAGGCATTTGTGAGTTAATAAGGTCAGGATCTGCCGCTGTTGAGTCAACTTCAATCTGCTTGGATATCTTTTCTACAGGTACTGGTATATCTGAAGTAGGGCGAGAATGTGGCCAAACGAAATAAGCAATGGCAATTAGCACTAACAATAGTGCCATCATAAATAGTTTCTTTGGAATTTTACCAGTGGGGCTAGGCGTTGGTTCCTTGGTCAAAAGAGGTGAGGTGTTTTTGGTAGTCATACGGTAACCAGTTTATATCGTAAGCAGTGTTGCCATACTATAGCAAACTAAAAAACAAAAGCCTATCAATAGATAGGCTAATAGTACGTACATTATCGCAAGTTTTCCTTAACAATTTAACAGTTTCATCAGCATGTTTACCGTAAAATATAGGAGTTAAGGTTTAAATTTTACCGTACCGCTCGTCCCAGTTATCATCGCGTCACGGTTAAGCTGATCCTCAAGATGGTTTTTGGCGCTAATCTCATCAGGGTCAGGACGGTGCTCACTATGCCCGCATTGAGTACATTCGATGTATTCATCAGGCGCTGGCGTCACGACATTTACCTATAAGACAGCGTCTAACGCCTGACACTTAGGACAACGTACCCCGGCTAGGAATTGCCTTTTAGGACGGCTGGATTGATAACGCATCAGCTAACCTCGCGCTTATTTTGAGCGTTTGCTGCCGTATCGCCCTTAGTGTTGCCAAAACCGCTATGACGCAATAGCGCGTCAATACTGGCGCTACGACCACGGAAATTCTCAAAGTTGGTTTTTGCAGGTAAACTTCCCCCAACGGACAAGATGGTTTCACGGAAGGCTTTACCTGTAATGGGGTTAAAAATGCCATCTTCTTCAAACTTACTAAAAGCATCTGCCGATAACAGCTCAGCCCATTTATAAGAATAATAACCTGCTGCATAACCACCTGCAAAGATATGACTAAAGCCGTTGGCAAAGCGGTTGTAATCAGGTGTCTGCATAATGGCAACATCACGGCGCACGTCATTAATGGTGGCAAGGATACCTGCATAATCAAGAGCTGGCGTATGAGCGTGTATAAGTAAATCAAATAGGGCAAATTCAATCTGACGCAATGTTTGCATGCCGCTTTGGAAGTTCTTAGCCGCTAATAAGGCATCAAGCTTGTCTTTTGGCAATGGCTCGCCTGTCTCAACATGACTGCTAATGAGCGCAATACCTTCAGCATCCCACGCCCAGTTTTCCATAAACTGACTGGGCAGCTCGACTGCGTCCCATTCAACCCCATTTACGCCAGCGACATCTCCAACCGTCACTTGGGTTAATAGATGATGTAAGCCATGACCAAATTCATGGAATAAGGTTAATACCTCGTCATGGGTGAGCAGGCTTGGCTTACCATCTAGCGCTGGGGTAAAGTTGCCGACCATAAAGCAGACTGGCAGCTGCTGATAAGCTTGCTCATCATTGCTATAGCGTGATTGAAAGCCGCTCATCCACGCACCGCCACGCTTGCCACTACGCGCAAATAAATCAAAGTAAAAGCCGCCAAGCAAGGTATCGTTTGCATCGAATAATTGATAAAAGCGCACATCATTATGCCAGCGTGAAACGGCGTTGCTGTCATCTTTGGTAGACTCATTCGCACTATTTTGTTCTTGTACTTTAATACCGTATAAACGCTCAACGATAGCAAAGAGACCGTCAATAACTTTTGGCAAGGGAAAGTAGGGACGAATTTCTTCTTGCGACAAACTAAATCTATTTTGTTTTACCTTTTCGGCAATATACGCGCTGTCCCATGGTTGTAACTCGGTGATGTCGTAATCGAGCGCACATGCTTGTAGCTGGACCAAATCTTGCTCAGCGGTAGGCTTAGCCTTGGTCGCTAAATTGCGTAAAAAAGTCTCAACCTGCGCTACGTTGTCTGCCATCTTGGTCGAAAGGGATACCTCAGCATAGTTAGCAAAGCCTAATAGCTGGGCTTTTTGTTCACGCAGCTGCAAAATTTGACTCATGATGTCAGCGTTATTTAGCGACTCGCCTTTAGCATCGGTATGAGTATCAAATTCAGAAGCACGGGTTACATAAGCGCGGTATAAAGTTTCACGCAGTTCGCGATGGTTCGCATGGGTCATGACCGCAAGATACACAGGAATATTCAAAGTCGCGACATAGTAGGGTGTTGGTAACGCATCGATCTCAGCTTGTGTGAGCGCACCGCTGGCAAGTTCACGAGTTTTATACTGCTCACATGCGTCAGCTAATAGTACCAGGCCACTTTCCGTCAGGCCCGCTAATTGCTCTTTCTGTAAGGGTAGTGCAAAGGCTTGGGTAGCATCCAAGATATGATCAGAAAATGTGGCAGATAAGGTGGAGAGTTTACTTTGAATCTCAGCAAACTCATCTTGCTTATCTTTGGGTAGTGCCACACCCGATAGCTCAAAACTTTGCAAGGCAAGCTCAATGGCGCGCGCGCGGGCAGGCTCAAGCGCTGCAAAAAATGGTTTGTCATTAACGATAGTTTGATAACGACTAAATAGTAGCTGGTGCTGACCCACACGTGTACCATAAGCGGATAGTTTGGGTAATAGCTCATGATGCACCTGACGAATCTCATCATTACTCATCACACTATTAAGATGCGATAAAATGCCCCAGCTACGATTCAGTGCTAAATTGATATGATCAAATGCTATCACATCTCTTAAAGCTTGCTCGGCGCTTATGCTGTCGTTGCCTTGGCTAATGGAGGCTGCGAGATTATCTAAAAACTTATTGCCCTGTGCAATAGCACTGTCTACTTTCACCTGTAAATCATGAGGGGCTACTGCCTCAAAGTCAACAAGATGTAAGTTTTGTTCGAGAGTTGTCATAAAAATATTCCATAGTCATAAATGATAGGATCAATTGAATAAGAGAGATTATTGATTGTCATGTGAGTGTCTAAGTTTTTGTCATAAATTACAATCAAGGATATATAAATGATGGGTATGTTACAGGCAGAATACAAGCAACAACCAACAGTCTCTGTATAGGCTCTAGATTAAGTTAAATATATTATTGACATTTACAGTTTGCTATTTGATAGTTAAGGCTTACGCTTACAAAGCGTCATCATTTACTTGCAAACGAACCATACAGCTCGCAAGGTTAACTTGTTAGCATCATGATGTGCCGTATAAGAATGAGCCGCTGTTTTTATATAATTACGAAAACTAGCGACATATAACATGCACAAAGACTTATTAAAAAAACCACGCGTACATCAAGAATGGTTGCTAGCTCATCAGCGTATTTCATGATTGTAATATGTTGCAGGCAAGGCAACAGATGAGTTTGATTCTTTATCAGCTTGATATTATGAGTTTAGTTCAACATTGACAACAATAACAGAAGGAACAATATTTATGAAAGCGACACTTAAAAGTTTACGTGAAACTAAAGCCAATCCAGCGGTTAGTATCTTTGTAAAAACGCATCGCGAGCATCCAGCAAACGATCAAGACCCCATTGCCCTCAAAAACCAGTTAAAAGTTGTAGAGGAGCGCTTAACTAAAGAATACGACAAGCGTACAGCAAGCACAATACTAGAAAATATTCACGCTAAAACTGATGAGCTTGATCATAACTATAATCTTGATACACTAGCTATTTTTGCTAGTACCGATGATGTACAAATCATTCGTATGCCACTTGATACTAAAGAGCGCGTAATCATCTCAGATCGTTTTGCGACTCGCGATCTTGTACGTGATATGGCAAGTGCTGTCCATTTTTATACCGTTGTCCTTACTCGCGATGTTGCTCGTTTGATTGAAGCGTCTAATGATCGCGTGGTTAGAGAGTTCACTAACGAATCTGACATCCAAAATAATATGGAAAACATTGCTTTCCCTATTGATAATAATGGTCTATATACTACAGGTGATGCAGGTTCGGATCGTTCAGCCAATAAAGAAGATAGCTATTTAAAAGAGTTCTTTAATAAAGTAGATAAAAGTGTGCAAGAGCTGTGGGGCGAGCACAAATTACCCCTAGTCATCGTTGGTGATGCACGCAATATCAGCTATTACAAAGAAGTATGTGATCGCCCAGATAATATTATTGCCACAGTATCCAATGTGACCAATTTAGAGGACGGCAGTGCTCAACATATTGTTGATGGTGTACAAGAAGCCGTGGAAGACTATCGCACCTCGCTACATGAAGCTGCACTCGGTGAAATTGATAAGGCACGTGGTGCAGAGATGTTACGTACTGACTTACAAGAAGTATATCGCGGTGCGTTCCAAGGTGCAGGCGAAACACTTTACGTGCGCCGTGGCTATATGCAACATGCTAAAATCGACGAAAAAGCGCAAACCCTTACGATGGCAGATGATGCTACCGCAGATGGCGTAACTGACGATGCCGTTGGAGAGATTATTGAGCATGTGATGCATAACGGTGGCGAGGTGGTCTTTATGCCGCAAGAGATCATGAGTGAAGATCAACCTATTGCTCTAGTTACTCGCTATTAATTACTAGTACACTTATAGTAATGAACATAATGACGAGTAGAGTCATAAGTATCATAGCAAGTAAGTGAATAATAAGAGCATTGGTTCCTTGTGATCTGATGCTCTTATTCGTTATAGGCGTTGTTTTTCAATTGTTGTTTTCTGTACTAAAGCCTTCTATACCAAAGTTTTCTTTATTGAAGTTTTCTGCATTAAAGATAGTGTCGTTGTTGATATCGTAATTATAAACTAACTAGGACGTTACTTATGATCATTCCAAACAATACCATTGGTCACACCATAAAAAGCTTACAAGCAACCACCTCAACATTATTACGCAGTGGTAGAGGTAATATGGGTACGCCTACGCCAATGCAGCCTGAAAAATCATTGATTCTATATGAGCATGAAGCTTGTCCTTACTCACGCCGCGTTCGTGAAGTAATGACCCGTCTTAATTTAGATTTTGAAAGCCGTCCTAGTCCACATGAAGGTCATGTGTATCGCGATGAACTAAAAGAATTGGCAGGCAAAGCACAAGTCCCATTTTTAATAGATGAAAATACTGATGATAAAATATTAGATTCACAAGCGATTATTGATCATCTGTTTGCGCATTATTCTAAAGAAGGATCAACGCCTAATAAGTATAAACAACCAATTGGCGATGACAATGCTACTTTAATCAATAAGGCAACTAGCGTGGCCTCCATGATGCGCGGTGTCAAAGCCGATCATCCTCAGAAGAATCTGGTTCGGGGCAAGCCTGAAGAGTTACTGCATCTTTATGGCTTTGAAGCCAGTCCATTTTGTCGTCTGGTTCGTGAAAAACTAAGTGAGCTTGAAGTTGGTTATATCAATCATAATGTGGCCCGCGAGAAAATAGAGGATATCGGCGCGTTTGGTAAGCGTATTAATCTTAGTGTTTTTAGCGCGCCGCGTAATCCTGATGAGTATCGTCCTATTGAAGGCGGCAAACGCGAACGTATTAAAAATGAGGTCATGAATGGTAAACTACAATTTCCTTACCTGATTGATCCTAATACCAATATTCAGATGTATGAATCAAAAGATATTATTAATTACTTAGATGAAAATTATGGCTAGTAACGTTTTAAATAACCCTTGTATTGACTCTCTTAACCTTTAATGAATTACTAAATTTATGACTAACACGACCTCTTTTGTTTTAACCAGTTATAACATCCACAAAGGTATGTCGCCCTTGAACCGTCAAGTCAAAATGCAGGGCATCGCTCAAGCGCTTGAAGAGGTGGGCTCAGATGTGCTGTGTCTGCAAGAGGTACAAGGGCAAAATCTGAAACGCAATATGCAATACAATGAGTATCCTGACCAGTCGCAGCATGAATGGTTTGGTGAATATTTGCAGCTGCAAAACAGTTATGGCAAAAATTCAGAATACGAAAATGGACATCATGGTAATGCGGTGCTAAGCCGCTTCCCATTAGACCCTAAGCACAATGTCAACATTACGGTAAATAAGCTCGAGCAGCGTGGTGTCTTGCACTGTGAAGTACAGCCAGTGGGTTGGGATGTGCCAGTCATAGTACTGTGTGCTCACCTAAATTTATTTGAGCGTGATCGCATCAAGCAGTATCAGGCAATTAGTGACTATGTGCGTAATGAGATTGCGCCTGATCAACCACTCATTTTAGCTGGTGATTTTAATGATTGGAAAAAGCTGTCTTGCGATACTTTAGCCAGTAATCTTGGAATGACAGAAGCTTTTAAACATTGTCATGGGAAATTGTTACCGACCTTTCCAGCAAAGCTGCCAGTTTTGAGCTTAGATCGCATTTATGTGCGTAATCTTACTGTTAAAGATGCTTGGGTACATACGGGTAAGCCTTGGTCAAAGCTATCAGATCATCTGCCTATCAGTGCTGAGCTGGCTTTGATATAGTCTTAGTTGATCATCTATAAAGTAAATAATACCTGTTTCTTTTTTGCTCAATATAAAGCTCGAAAATCTTAGATAAATCACATAATTAGAGATAAGTAACCAAACTATAAGGAGATATAACGATGTCTAATCTTTCCAATAAGTCATTGCCAGAGACGCAGCATGCCGTTTTGATTCGTGAGTTTGGTGAGCCTGAGGTCATGAGCTATCAAGATGGTGTTGCTATTCCTGATCTAAGTGACAATCAAGTCCTAGTACAAGTAGCCTATGCAGGTATTAACCCTGTTGATTATAAAACTCGTCAAGGCAAAGGATGGGGCGCTGATAGTATCCGTAAAAACAAATTTGATCACGATGAACCCGCTATTTTGGGCTTTGATGTGGCAGGAACTGTGGCTAAAAGTAATAGTGATCAGTTTAAGGTGGGCGATAAAGTTGCCGCACTTACTTTTGATGGTGGCTGTTATGCCGAGTATGTCGCAGTCGATGCTAAATTGTTGGCCAAAGTCCCAGAGTCTGTGACCCTAGAGCAGGCAGGTGCTCTGCCTTGTATCGGACAAACAGCGCTACAATTCGTAGAATTTGCTGATATTAAAAAAGGGGAGCATGTCGTCATGAATGCCCCAGCAGGCGGTGTTGGTCATCTACTTATTCAGCTCCTAATGGAAAAGCTCAATCAAGACGACATTAAAGTCACGATCATTTGCTCACCAGAAAAATACGACCTACTTGATGATCTTATAGATAAGGGCAAACTTACAGGCTGGATTGATTATACAAAACAGGACGCCTTCCCTGACTTACAAGCCGACGTATTACTGGACTTGGTCGGTGATGACGCTGGTGTACGTGCGCTAGATGTATTGAAGTCTGGCGGGCGCGTTAATGTGCTACCAACGATCTGGGTCGATAAGCTCGTCGATGCGGGTAGTCAAAAAGATCTAAGTGTGCAAGGTTATGCCGCCCAGCGCAACGGTCAGGATATGGCTAGAGTATTAGAGCAAGTAGGAGAGGGCAAATTGAAGCTACACATTCAGCAGACTTATCCGCTATCTGAAGTCGTTGACGCCCACCATGAGCTACAAAAAGGTGGTACCTTTGGTAAGATCGTTTTAAAAGTGAGCTAATCTAAAAGCATGTACCGAAACGTGAGACTGATCCGTCCATCTGCGACTGTTTTAGTCTTGGTAATGGTATGTTTCCAAAACGTTTGAGTGTCTCCATGCATGACGATAAGCTGACCGGACTCAAGATGAAGCTCAACTTTATCTTGAGTTTTTTTGTGCTTCAAAACAAATTTACGCGTGGCACCAAGCGATAAAGAAGCTATGATGGGTTGATATCCGAGCTCTTTTTCATCGTCTGCATGATAGCCCATCCCATCATCACCCGAAGGATAATAATTGAGCAAACAGGTGTTAAATTTAGCTTTTATACCGATATTTGCGAGTCGTTGTTCAATGCTGCGTTTTATGCGAAACACTGCATCTGACCAATGCACACTTTGGCGCGTATGACCAGAATAACGATAGCTTATATTTTCATCGCCCATCCAAACAATTTGACGAGTAGTCATGTGCGTTTTACCAAACAAAGTCACACTGTCAGCGTGCCAAGGAAGCTCAGTTAAAAGTAGATGATAAAGCGCATTAGGATTATCAATCATCACCCCTAGATCGTTTACTTGACCGTCATAAGGCAATAGATTATCAGTGGGTGCTGGTGCAAAGAGATCTGTCATAGTCGGGTCTATCTTTTACCATTATAGTGCGCACTTATGATCTGCGCGCATAATTCGGGCGCCTCTATCGGTAATAAATGACCATAATCTGGTAGCGTGATTATACTATTGGTAGGCACAAACTTTTGCCACTGCTTACGCACTTTGTCATTGATAAATAGAGTGGGTTTGCCCGTGACAAGCGTATAAGGGCAGCGCAGTTTTTTAAGGGCGCTGTCAATATGAGGCGTACCAAAATAGTTGGCAAGCTCCTGCTTGGGCGCAAAGATAAGAGAGTAACTGCCGTCATTATTGGCAGTGAGGCTTTGCTCAGCAAACACTTGCAAATGCTCATTAGTAATACGCCTATAGGCACGCTGTTTACGCAGATGCTCGTAGTAGTCATCGATACTTGACCATATTGCCTGTTTGGTCAAGGTGCTTTTAAACGGTTCACGATTCAGTTTTAAGGCACGGGGCAATAAGTCATATATCAAGGTCTGCGTTTTAGTAAAAGTGACTGGCTCTATCAAATATAACGTTGCAAACAAATCAGGGCGCTTAGCCGCAGCAATCGCTGTGGCAGTGGCCCCTTGTGAATGTCCGATTCCAACGATAGGCGTGTTTTGAGTTTTTTCTAAAAATTCGATAAGCATATCAGCATCTTGCTCACGAGTCAGAATGGGCTGCTGCGGCTTGTCATACCAGTACCCTCGCATAGCAAGTGCACTTAACTCAAAACCTGTACTAAGTGAGCGCAATAGTGGCGTATAAGCGCCGACTGTAAAACCATTACCCCCATAAAAATGAGCAGATGGACGTTTGATGTTATCCGTGCCTACCTGCTTATTAAGATTACCTAAGTTGTAATAGCGCGCTCGTTGTCCATCAATATCGATACAGTTGGTGAATGCTTCCATAACAATAACACTTCCTTGTAGTTCATGACATCTAATAATATTTAGTTGTTTTCACCTAAGAAGCCGCCGCTTTGACGCTCCCATAGTCCAGCATAAACGCCCTCTAATTCTAAAAGCTCTTCATGACTACCTTGCTCAATGATTTGACCTTTATCCATGACCACCAGTCTATCAAGCGCAGCAATGGTTGATAGACGGTGAGCAATAGCAATAACGGTCTTGCCCGTCATGATGTCATTTAGACTTTCAGTAATGGCGTATTCGATCTCAGAGTCAAGCGCACTGGTCGCCTCATCCAACAGTAAGATTGGCGCATTTTTCAGCATGACGCGTGAGATGGCAATACGTTGACGTTGACCACCAGAGAGCTTAACGCCGCGCTCACCAACTTGCGTGTCAAGACCAGTATTGCCCTTATCATCATATAAGTCTTTGATAAATTCCCACGCCTGCGCTTGCTGAGTGGCAAGAATGATTTCTTCGTCGCTGGCATCAGGGCGACCATAGGCGATGTTTTCACGGACGGTACGGTGGAGCAAAGAGGTATCTTGCGTTACCATACCGATTTGCTGACGTAAGGATTCTTGAGTCACCTCATCAATCGCTTGGCCGTCAATATAGATTTTACCTTTATCAACATCAAAGAAGCGTAGCAGCAAGTTTACTAAGGTTGATTTGCCAGCACCTGAGCGCCCAACTAAACCGATTTTTTCACCAGACTTGATATCCAAATAAAAGTTATCAAGCAGTTTTACTTTTGATGGGATAAGCGCCGTTCCCGCAGTAGCAACCTCATCGATACGCTCACCCTCGATATCCTCTTCACTCTCATAACTAAAATCAACATGGTCAAAAACGATATGACCATCAGTCACTTTTAGGGCAGGAGCGTTAGGCGCATCAACGATAGTCTGCGGCGCAGATAAAGTACGCATACCATCTTGAGCAGTACCAATGCTTTCAAATAAGCTTGCGGTTTGCCACATAATCCACTGGGTTAAACCGTTTAATCGTAAGGCCATGGCCGTTGCTGCGGCAATAGCGCCAACCCCAATATCACCTTGTTGCCACAGATAGATACCAATACCAGCCGTACTACTGATCAAAGTAACACTAATCAGGTGGGTTGAGATCTCAAGATAGCTCACCCAGCGCATTTGAGCATGAACCGTTCCTAAAAACTGACCCATGGCGTTCTTGGCATAACCAAGCTCACGGCGCGAATGACTAAATAATTTAACTGTCATGATATTAGCATAAGCATCAGTGATACGACCAACCATCAACGCGCGGGCATCGGCTTGTACAATAGACGTGCGTTTAAGCTTAGGAATAAAGAAACGTAAGGTAAAACCCACCAATATAAACCAGATAATAAAAGGAAGTAGCAATAAGCTGTCTAAATTAAATAAGATGACACCCGTCGTCACAAAATAAACAATCACATACATAAACATATCAGTGACCGTCATGACAGTATCGCGTACCGCTAATGCAGTTTGCATGACCTTGGCAGAAACGCGACCAGAGAATTCATCTTGGTAAAACTGCATTGACTGGCCAAGCATATGCCGATGGAAACGCCAGCGCATTTGCATCGGAAACACGCCCTGAATCGACTGAAAATGAATAAACGAGGACAAGGCAATCCAAAAAGGGCTGAGCAGCATCACAGCTAGCATCAAAAGAAGCATGTCACCTTTTTCAGTCCATAACGTTTGCGGCGTATAGAGACCTAACCAATCGACGATATTACCGATCCATGCAAACAGCATCGCCTCATAAATGCCAATACCTGCAGACAAAATCATAAAGAACAGTAACCAGCCACGCAGACCTTTGGTACACGCCCACAAAAATTTTAATAGCCCTTCACGAGGTGAGGGCAGTGGCATGGGAGTGTCAGGAAAGGCAGGTAGACGATTTTCAAAAAAACGAAATAGAGCATTCATAGGCAATGATGATACGCCAAGATGAGCGGTATTGAGCGTCATCTTGAGCAGATACTTAAGTTGTGGGGATTGGCTCCTATTTTAGCAAAACTTCAGAGTAACGCCTGCATGCGAATTGTAATTTGAACCGAGCAGGTCGTATTTATCAGCCGTTGCTAAAAACCACGATAAATAGATTGCTGTACAAAAAATATTTTGTTACATTCTATCGCTTTGTTCTGTTTAATAGAAACTATTCCTTTTCCTAATAATTGACTTATCCAAAAGCAAAGCATTCAAAATTAATCGTAACAATGGTTCTAATATTCATAGAAAAATGATAAATACCTAAAATAGCAGCCTAAAAGGGTAAGATTAATGACATATTTAATGATCGCGGTACTATGCAGCGTCGCCGTTTCGGTTCTGCTCAAGATACTAAGGCAAAAAGATATAGATATTCGCCA
>JARIAA010000002.1 GCA_029264635.1 Psychrobacter sp.
CATGGTCTTAGTTGGTACTTCTCGACCTTCGATATCTACTTTACCGCGATACACAAAGGCAAACGCATTGTGATCGCTTGGAATGGCTTGGCTAAAGCTCGTGCCTGCTGGTAGATGAATATCCAAATACGTCGGCTCAGTAACTTCGCGCGTCACTGCACCTTCTACCCCGTGCGATGTACCCGCAATGACCGTGACGTTCACGCCATCTTCTGTAGTATATTTAGGCAAATCTTCACTTTGGAAGTCTTTATACCAAGGGTCATTCATTTTATCTTTGGCAGGCAGATTGAGCCAAAGCTGAAAGCCTTCCATCGCGCCGTCTTCTTGTTCAGGCAGCTCTGAATGGATCACACCGCTGGCCGCCGTCATCCATTGTACGCCGCAGTTTTGTAATAACCCTTCGTTACCCGCGCTATCACGATGGCGCATACGGCCCGTAATCATATAGGTAATGGTCTCAAAACCGCGATGTGGGTGATTTGGGAAACCAGCAACATAATCATCTGGATCATCGCTTTTAAAGTTATCGAGCATTAAATACGGGTCGAGGCGCTCTTGCAGCTGCTGCGTGAGTACGCGAGTCAATTTAACCCCAGCACCGTCTTGGGTATCGATCCCAGCATAAAGGTGTTCAATTTGACGAGATTGGGTCACAGTGTCTTTTACGCTATTCGCTATAGTATCACTCATTGTTTTCTCCCATTTTTTAATAACCGTTAATCATTATTAAGCTTTATCACTTTACTATTATATATTTGAGGGTAGAGGTATAAATTTCAATAACACTATATAGAATTATTATATTAATATTATTTATTATTAAGTAAAGTTTAATATTTATATTTTCTAATTAAAACAATTCGCCCGTCTTCGCTACAGTTTCGAAGTCAAATCCTAACTGTTGACCTTTCACCAGTCTCATCTGTTCAATACGCTGCTTGCGTCTTACAATCAACCTTAGTACGTCTCTTCGCTCCTCGGTACTCATACTCAACCACAATTGTCGCTCGGTACGACTTCTTAAGCAGCCGAAGCAATAGCCTTTTTTATTACTCGTGCAAACGCCGATACAAGGATTATCAATGTCAAACAGTTCAATCTGTTGGGCCATGACTTCTCCTTGTCGCGTTTTTGATTATGTTTGAATAGGATGTTTTAATAAAGCATCTAAGTGAGTACAGTCTGACTATTAATTGGCGTTTTTAGCACTATTATCGCCATATGACTGATGCTATGCTGATTGATTAAGCACTTTACAGTATAACCAATTACAAAGATGAGATTGCATATGAATATTGTGTACGTTCATGGCTTAGATAGCGATTCTAATTCTGCCAAAGGTCTTTTATTAGAAGGTTATTGCGAGAAGCATTATCCTCAGATGACAGTGCATCGTCCTGATCTAAATCAGCCTCCAAAAGTGGTGTTTGATAAGTTAGTAAATCTAGTAACAGAGCTTAGTAGCAACGCTAAAGTCGTACTAGTCGGCAGCTCATTAGGTGGTTATTTTTCTACTTTGGTCAGCAATGAGACAGGCTGCGCGGCACTGCTCATTAATCCTAGTACGCAGCCGCATTTAACTTTGCAGCGTTTTGAAGACGATGTCAGTAAAGATACATTAAAATCTGATCGTCATAATGAGGAGACGCTTTATACCACTACTGGCGGCTGGGCAATCACTAAGGCTGACTTGCAGTGGTTTGCAAATCATCAGTTATTATCAGTTGCCCATCCAAGCCAAATGGCAGTCATGCTTAAACAAGGTGATGAATTACTAGATGCCAATTTATCAGCGGCCTTTTATCGGCAGCAAGGCGCGACGGTGACTATTCAACAAGGGGGTGATCATCGATTTAGTGATTTTGCTGAGCAGCTGCCAGAAGTCTTTGAATTAGTACAATCCTTATCTTAATAAGCATCGTCTTAGAGAAACGACAGTATATGACGTAAGCTGATAACTATCAGCCTTTGTCGTTCCGTTTTTGGTTATAATAGGAACATAGAATTTATAGTTTGTAGACATTAAGGAAAGCATTTTGAGTCAATATAATGCGCAGTCGTTAGAAGTTTTAGAAGGGCTTGAGCCAGTACGTCGTCGCCCTGGTATGTATACCGACACCACGTGTCCCAATCATTTGGCACAAGAAGTCATTGATAACTCTGTCGATGAGGCGCTTGCAGGCTATGCCAAAATTATCAAGGTGCAGTTGCATGAAGATGGTTCATTGTCTGTCGAAGATGACGGCCGCGGTATGCCAACGGACATTCATCCTGAATTTGGTCAGTCAGGTATTGAGCTGATTTTAACCCGTTTGCATGCGGGTGGTAAATTTTCGACCTCTAATTATGAGGTTTCAGGCGGCTTACATGGCGTTGGTATCTCGGTCGTTAACGCTCTATCGACGCGAGTTGAGGTGACAGTCTGGCGCGACAGTACGCAGTTTGATATGGCGTTTGAAAATGGTGCACCTGTGACGCTTTTAACTGAAACCATTAGCTCAAACAAGCGCAAGCGCGGTACGAGAGTGCGTTTTTGGGCAGATGGTAGTTTCTTTGATACGCCAAAATTTAATGTAAAGCAGCTCAAACATAATTTAAAGGCCAAAGCGGTCTTGGCAGCTGGGTTAACGATTGAGTTCGCTGATGATATTAATAATGAAAAAGTGGTGTGGCAGTTTACCGATGGGGTCGTTGAATACCTAAACGAGCAGTTAGATGGTTTAGAGACATTGCCTCAAGCGCCTTTTTATTATAATTACGACGCTAAAAAAGGTGAACGAGCGGCTATTACTTTTGCGTTGTCGTGGTTACCTGATGGCGGGGCGCCCATTCAGGAAAGCTATGTCAATCTTATCCCAACAGCGCAAGGCGGCACCCACGTTAACGGTCTACGTACTGGTATTTTAGAAGCGCTGCGAGAGTTCTGCGATATTCACAATTTACTCCCGCGTAGTGTCAAGCTGACCGCAGAAGATGTGTGGGATGGAGTGAACTACATCCTATCGCTTAAATTCTCTGAGCCACAATTTTCGGGTCAGACCAAAGAGCGTTTATCAAGTCGTGAAGCGGCAGGAGCCGTACAAACGCTCGCCAAAGACGCGTTTAGCTTGTGGCTCAATCAACATGCTGACATGGGCGCACAGATTGCAGAATTAGCAATTAATAAAGCGGGTCGTCGTCTAAAGTCTGCCAAAAAAGTCGCGCGTAAAAAAATTACTCAAGGTCCTGCATTGCCTGGCAAATTGGCAGACTGTCGTGGGGATTTGCGTGATGGGGCAGAGCTGTTTTTGGTCGAGGGCGATTCTGCGGGTGGTAGTGCCAAGCAAGCTCGCGATCGTCATTATCAAGCGATACTGCCACTGCGCGGTAAGATCCTAAATACGTGGGAGGTGTCGTCAGATACCGTTTTATCAAGCCAAGAGATTCATGACATTGCTATTGCCATCGGTGTCGACCCCGCCTCTGATGATTTATCTGAGCTACGTTATGACAAAGTATGTATTTTAGCGGATGCCGACTCTGATGGCCTACATATTGCAACGTTAATCTGTGCGCTATTCGTCAAGCATTTCCCTGCGCTGGTTGATGCCGGTCATCTGTTTGTGGCCATGCCGCCGCTGTATCGCGTCGACGTGGGTAAAGAGGTGCATTACGCGTTAGACGAGTCTGAGCTTGAGCAGATATTAGCTAATGTACCTGGTAATAAAAAAGCCCAGATTACCCGCTTTAAAGGGCTAGGTGAGATGAGTGCAGAGCAATTACGCGAAACCACAATGAACCGCGATACACGCCGATTGGTGCAATTAGATATGGATGATATGGTACTGACCAATAGTGTAATGGATATGCTCTTAGCTAAGAAACGTGCCAGCGATCGCAAATCATGGCTTGAGAATAAAGGTAACTTAGCTGATATCGCGCTATAGATATTTTCCTTTGGAAGTAGTTTGGTTAGTCATTTTGTTTAGTGCTATTTATGAGTTATATTGCCGTAAAAATTTTGAAATTTATCTTAATGATAGCTCATTAATGTTTAAATATTATTAACCCAACGCCTGATGTTTGTTGCCACTATGAACCTTAAATCTATGATTCGACCTACTGATAAAAACGTGAAGTATTCCTCTAAACTGCCTAAGCTTAACAAACAGGATTTGGGCGATTTAGTTCCAAAACGCGGCAATAAACTTGCGCCAGTCATCGCTTCCGCTTTACTAAAAGCGGCAGGCTGGCGAACAGTTGGTAAAATTCCAAACATTTCACAAGCGGTCGTACTGGCATTGCCTCATACTTCTAATATAGACGGCGTTTATGCCATCCCAAGTTTATTTGCTTTAGATGTGCAGATTAGTATTATGGGCAAACATACTTTGTTCAAAGTACCTGTGCTTGCCCAGTTACTGCGTTGGATGGGTATTATCTCTATTGATAGAGGTAATAAAGGTTCGGTCTTGCAAGCAAGTATCGACAGGTTTAAGACAGGGAAGCCGCTATTTTTGGGCTTATCACCAGAGGGTACACGTCAATATACTAAAGAGTGGAAAACGGGATTTTATTATTTAGCAGTGGGTGCCAATGTACCTATTTTACCAGTGGCGCTAGATTATAAAACGAAAGAGATACGGTTTTTGTCTGTTGTGTATCCTACAGGAGATATCGAAGCGGATTTACCAAAAATTTATGCGCAATATCGTGGCGTGATACCTAGACATCCTGAACGCTTATCGCAGCCCTTGCAAGATGCGAATAATTTGGTCGACTAAGAGTACGGTTAAGGTAATTCAATTAAGTGCCTGATCTCTATCTAAGAAGTCCTTGAACCCTTAATATCAAGGGCTTCTTATCTTAGATCATGGTCATTTATGCTGACTAGAGGGGCGATCAGTTTGCCATTCATGATCAAAAATGTGGCTGACCATTAGAAGCACTAACACCGCCATCGACAGGCAGATTAACGCCAGTAATCATGGAGGCATCATCGCTCGCTAAAAAAGTAATCGCAGCGGCAATATCTTTTGGTGTGGCTAGGCGTCCTAGTGGGCAGCGATCTAAAAACTGATCGGTTTTGCTATCATTACCTTGAATAGCACTGGTCATATCGGTTTCAGTGACACTGGGATTGACAGCGTTGACGCGCACACCATCAGGGCCATGATCTAAAGCTAACGTACGTGTCAAATTAGTCACGCCTGCTTTAGCAGCATTGTAAGCAGCCATATTCCAATCTCCTCCGATACCTGATAAAGAGGAGACATTGATGATATTACCTTTGGTTTCGATCAGATGAGGTATAGCGGCCTGACAGACATAAAATGTTCCATTCAAATTGACATCAATCGCTGATTTCCAATCTTCAGCAGACATTTCGGTGATTTTACCTTGGGTGGCTTTACCAGCGTTATTGACTAATATATCAATCTTTCCAAACTTATCTACAACGCGTTTTACCATTTCTTGGACTTGGCTTTGTACGCTAATATCACAAGTAACGGTCAGATAGTTATCGGTATGAATCCACGTACGATCTTGCGGAAAGTCCTTTGCCGTTTCCTCTAAAGTTTTAGCAGTACGTCCTACCAGAACCACATTGGCCCCTTCTTGAGCAAAACGAATGGCGGTCGCGCGGCCAATACCTGAACCTGCACCAGTAACAATAATCGTTTTTTCTTTAAAACGTTTCATAATGGTTTTCCTCATAATGATAAGTAAGGTAAAAGGGTATATAACATAGGACCATTAGCAAATTGGATTTATAAATTTACTGGGTAGCTTTTAAAGACTGATGGTAGCTGAAAAGTAGTTATAACGATTATTATAATAACAAGTCGTTATTATAAAAGCCAAGTTAGTATATTACAGCTAAATTTTTGGCCTAAAAAAGGCAGCCAGAGCTGCCTTTTTATTAGTAGGAATAAGAGACTAATAAAGGTTTATTGATCCTTATCGTAACCATCATCACCTACCAGACCACTACCAGGTAAGATGTCTACATTATTGGTACTAGTATCACTAGTGCTGGTATTACTATTACTTGAATCACTAGTGTCAACGGTATCAGTACTCAAGTTGCTCGCTGTTGTATTTGCTCTATCAATGCTAGTTGTTGTTGCACTAGGCATATTTGCTCGAACAGCGTCAGCCACTTTATCTTCCTTATCGCTGGTCATTTTGGTATGACGAGTCGTTTTTACTTTGAGACCAGTACGCTCCTCGTCCATTTTATCTTGCATTTTACGTAGGAAACGAGCCGCCGCTTCTTGA
>JARIAA010000005.1 GCA_029264635.1 Psychrobacter sp.
CGTAGGGTCACTGCCAACTCCTTGGCCGTTTACCGTTAAGACCCGATCACCTGGCTCTAACCCCAACCGATTGCGTAAGCCAGCTGGCATCGCTGCGGTCACTTGATAACCCTCACCTGCAGCCATAACACCCATTCGGCTCAAATAACTGGCAGGACTGTCTTTTAATGCCGTAACTGCCTCATCAATCGCTGCATTAGAATTATCCGTACCCGCCGTATCAGCAGGTGCATTTTCGGTAGCGTCAGCGTTGTCCTCGTTTGGTGCAGCCTCAGGCGATGACATGGATGGTGGCGGCGTTGACGACGAACCTGCCAAGCTATTATCTGGCAAGCGCTGATTACTCACGTTTGCAGCTGCCATCCCCGTCTGATCAAGTGGCATTGAATCTGCCATGCTGATGACGGTTTGTTTGCTGGTAGCATCCGCAATAATAACGGCATTCCAATCGACAGCGACAAGGCTATAACCACTATCCCGTAAACTGTCACCAATGCGATAGTTTTTGACCTCACCATTTACATCGAGTAATGCAGAAGACAGACTTTCTGGTATGGCTAATAATACCCCTTTTAGAGCAACATTAGGCGGTGGTTGTACAGCTGCTGCAACGGGTTCAGGCTCAGCAAAAATAGCGAATAGACTGCTACTATCAGCGCTGGACGCTGAATTGTTTTGTAGTGATTCTATCTGTAAAGCCGGCGCAATAGGCGGCGCTAATAACAGCCACAATAGGCGTGCGGCGACCCAAGCCAGCCAACCAAGCGCCAATAATAATAGCCATATTGAAAATCGGTTTAGGTTATCTACTACAGGTTTTAGGCGTGCCGATATACTCATCATTTAACGCGCCCCTAAGCCTGGCATCAGTGGCTGGCGAACACTCACCACTGGCGTATCTTTTGGTGCCTGTCCTTGATACTCAGGCATGTTTTCTAATAGGCGCTGCGTCAAATTGACATCGACAATATTATCGCTATCAAGATATAAGTCGCCTAAACGCTTATCTTGATTATTTACTAAATTTATATGGAGTAAGTTTTTATCGCTTTTTTGTTCTGTGCTTAATTCTGCACGCAGAGCAGGCATAGTAATATAAAAAACCTTATCGCCGCTTGGATAACCCACCTCACCACCAACCCATGTCAGCTGTCCTTGTGCTTGAGTAAAGCCTATCGCCTTTGCGTCAGAACCTGACTTGCGCTGCAATGAAACGGCATTGACTTGAATCGGGGTATTGGGCAATTGCCAATCAACTATCTCAGCCAGCGTTTCAGAAGCAATCTTGCCACTCATGTCAGCAACTTGCCAAGAATGACGTCCTACTTTGACTTGCCCATCAAGGTGTGTCTGTCCTGTGCGAATATCAACCTCAGCGCCTATCTTGCCTAAGAACAACTGCCACGGCTGCCAAGACCAGTCTGCCGAACCAGTCAATGAAGAGGCTGCCACTGGCAATTGCCAAATGGCCGAACCTTGCCATAGATTTCCTGACACATGTTGCACATAAGGCGAGTCTGGTGCATATTTTTCAATTAACCAAGATGCTGGCATTTGTAGCAGGGCAAATAATGCAAATAAGATGAATCCGACTAGCCACCACAGCTTGCGAGGACGCTTATGAGAAGAAGTGGAGGCTTTAACTTTGGGCACAGTTGGACTACTCTTATGAATAAGGTAAAAACGACATTATCATAACAAACAATTACCTATAGATGACAGCAAAAAAAGCCAGTATCTTCAAACTAAGATACTGACTCTTGAGATGACATAAGATAAATATAGGCAGACATGAGTCTATAGCAGGCTTATAGCGATTTTATAGACTAAACCTACCGGTTAAAGCACAAACATCAATCTAATAAACCGTTTGCCCCATCATAGAGATTCTTATACGGCAAAATCTTCGAGATCTTTACCAGCTGCTAATGCATCAATCAACCATGTAGGCTTACGGCCACGCCCCGTCCATGTTTCTTGATCGTTCTCACTGTTGCGATACTTGATGCTACGTTTTTTCTCAAGCGTCTCACCAGCTCTTAAAATCTCTTCAATGGTACTGCTGCTTTCTTCTGCAATTTTTTCAAACTGCATATAAGCATCATACAAACGCTGATGCTGCTTTTTAGCAATAAGCTGCTGCGCATTTTCAGTAATAGCCCGTAACTCATCTACGTCTAAATTTTCTAAATCAATAGTGTTATTCTTATTCATGATATCCTCAATCTAAAAAATACGCTTAACAAATCTTTTACCATCTCTTAAGCAGTGGATAGGTATTTAACAATAATGCTTTGTTGCTGTCTATTATAGGTAGCAATTAAGCCCAATCTAATACAAATTGGTTTAACCTATCTATAAAATATAATATTTAATTAAACAGCGGGAGCAATTGTGGCAGATTAACATAGTTTTCATCGTTAATGAATAAATAAATATGAATAATAATATTTAAATTTCCTAATATTAATACCAGTATTCATATCAAATTAATGACGGTTCTTATTGTTATTTATCCACACTAATAAAAAGGATTAGATGATGGATAAACATAAGTTCATTATAAAATAGAGTCTTACAAAAAGAGCCATATAAAAAAGGGCCTATAAATATAAGCCCTTCTAAATTTAATCAACATGACTAAATCGTATATTCCTCAGAAAGGAATATCATCATCAACAGGGCCATCTGGAATGGATGTTGGTTTTGATTGTGCGGGTTGATTAAACTGGTTTTGCTGAGCGGGCATATTTTGATTGTTATTAAAACTGTTCTGGTTATTGCCTTGAGGTGCTGCGCCGCCAGCTTGATTATAACCCCCTTGTTGACCAAAATTATTCTGATTACTTTGAGCGCCCTGATTGCCATAGCCACTGCTTTGGTTTTGACCACCGAAGCCGCCGCCATCACTACTACCGCCAGTTGCCACATCGAGCATTTGCATCTGTTCAGCACGAATCTCGGTGATATAACGGTCTTGACCATTGGGATCTTGATATTTACGCGTACGCAAACTTCCTTCAATATAGACCTTACTGCCTTTACGAAGATACTGCGCGGCAATCTCTCCTAAGCGATTAAATAAGGAGATACGATGCCATTCAGTCGCCTCTCGCTTTTCGCCGCTTTGCTTATCTGTCCACTGCTCTGAGGTTGCAACCGAAATATTAGTCACACTGCCCCCATTGTTGAATTGACGGGCCTCAGGATCTGCTCCTAGGTTGCCGATAATGATAACTTTATTAACTCCGCGCATAATATCGTCCTTTTACTAAAAAATAATTCGTTGAATAGATTAATCGCTATTAAATAAAACCGATTAATAATATCAGTAATCTGATTTTACTTTAACCAATTTTTGTTTAAATATCTAGAGGGCTTTGTGCAAGATGCGACAACTCTTGTCGCGATATATCTGTTAGCTGGGTTTTGTCTAATTTAAGATAAGCGACTTGCTCTTTTGCCATGACGACCAGCTCATCAACCCCCTCTACTGCCAGCATCTGGCGCGACCAATCTTGTATATTGATATCCTTAGGAATCGTTACTGTCGTGCTGGATAAATAAGGCGGCTGTGCAATGGGTATAATAATAAATAACGCTATCATCATTATTATCGCCAAGATACCCCAAGCTAACAGGTTGGGCTGGGTTAGTAATAAGCCGCCCATTGCGCCGCCAACAAACGCGCCAAAGAATTGACTGGATGAATTGAGACCCATTGCAGTGGCTTTATTGGCAACAGGCGCGCGCTTTGATATCCATGATGGGATGGTGGCTTCAAGCAAATTAAAGCCCATAAAATACAGCAATAATCCTAAAATGATACCCACACCGATCTGACTACCAAGTGCCAATAGCGCTAAAGCAGCTGTCATCAGCGCAATCGCACCCAAAAATACTTGGCGCATCTTCTGCTTCTTTTCAGCGATGATGATAAAGGGTAACGCCACGGCAAAGCCTATGAATAATAATGGCAGATAAACCAAACCCTGCTGACGTACCGATAAGCCCATGACCTCATTCAGCTGATGCGGCAAAATGACGAATATCGCCGTCATCGTGAGATGCAGCGCAAAGATACCAATGTGTAAACGGTTTAAATCGCCTATTTTTAACACATCTGATAATTGTTGACCAATGGATTTATTATCCAGATTGTGCTTGAGCACCCGTAGCGGTGTCGGTACTACCAATAACAGTATCATTGCTAAAATAGCAAAGCCTGCCGTGAGCCAAAACAGCCCAGAAATGCCAAGGGAGCCGACTAATAAGGGGCCAAAGGCAAAGGCAAGCATAATGGAGGTCGCAATGGTCAAACCCATCGTTGCCATCGCTTTGGTACGCATCTCCTCGCGCGTCACATCGGCTAGTAACGCCATCAATACTGCAGAAACTGCCCCACTACCTGCCAGCGCCCGACCGATAATAACCTCATAAATATCGGTCGCATTAGCAGCGATAATACCGCCCAACGCAAATAATATCAGACCCAAAAATATAATCGGTTTGCGAGGAAACTTATCAGCCGCAAGGCTCATCGGTATCTGAAAAATCGCCTGCCCGAGCCCATAAATACCGACTGCCAAACCAATCAAAAACGGTGTCGCATGCGCATAATTATCGCCATATACAGAAAATACTGGCACAATCATAAACAAGCCGATCATCCGTAAGGCAAAAATGCCACCGACCCCGAGGATTGCTCGTTTTTCTACGATATTCATACTTGCCTCACAGGTTTATCATTGCTGGTTTGTCACGGCTGTACTGCTGGTTTATCATGAGCGCTCTATCTTTATTATCAGCGCTCTATTGTTATCATGACTGCTCTATTCTTATCATGACTGCTCTATTAGAGCTTCCACCTATAAATTAAGCATCCTAGTATAAGACATTAGCCATTTGGTTGCCGAGACTTTTGTCCTTGTACGCAGCTTTGCCACTCTACACCCGTATAATCTATTCATTTTACTCGATAATTTTGTTACTAAGTGCATTTAATGCACGCCCATACCTTGAATAATCTGACAGTCATAACAATAAAGTAAGACGCTGCTAAGAAGCTTATAGGGCAACTTTTACGAATAAGGCAAAGTGATTCAAAGCCGCCTAACCTTTAAATATTCATAAACACTCAACCTAAACTCTACATAGTAAGGTTTTAGACACATTATTATTATTTCAAAAAAATAGTTCAATTAAATCTATAACAAACTGCCTATGTGAGTTAACAAGTATTTAATTTAGATTATTGTTAATGATGTCAAGTGTGAGCTTTGGAACTATATAAACTCACGTTACGATGGCTTTATGAAAATTACTTATTTTTATAAAGCCATCGTAATTTAACAAGCAGACATATTTTTTAGCAAACTTTTAATCAACCGTTATCCAGATTTTGTATGATTTCATTTTATAGTCAGTTCGATATAAGATCGATATGCTGATTTTATCAAATAGGAAACCTATTACCGATGGCACATGACCATATCGCAATACGCGGCGCACGCACGCACAATCTAAAAAACATCGATTTAGACATTCCACGAGATAAGTTTGTGGTAATTACAGGTTTATCGGGTTCTGGTAAATCATCACTAGCCTTTGATACGCTCTATGCTGAGGGTCAGCGTCGTTACGTTGAGAGTCTGTCCGCTTATGCGCGTCAGTTTTTATCGCAGATGGAAAAACCAGAGGTCGATAGCATCGAAGGTCTGTCGCCTGCCATTGCTATCGAGCAAAAATCAACCAACCACAACCCGCGCTCAACGGTTGGTACGATTACTGAGATTTATGACTATTTGCGCCTGCTCTATGCGCGTATCGGCACACCTTACTGCCCGGAGCATGGCGAGCCAATGGTTGCGCAGTCGGTCACCGAGATGGTCGATCAAGTCATGGCACTCCCTGTCGATACCAAGCTTATGATACTTGCGCCAGTCGTTCGTGAGCGTAAAGGCGAGCATACGGTGTTGCTTGAGCAGTTAATTGGCCAAGGCTTTGTGCGGGTACGCGTCGATGGTGACGTTTACGATACCGATGAGCTGCCAACGCTGGATAAAAAGAAAAAACATACGATTGAAGTGGTCGTTGATCGCTTTAAAGTCCGTGACGACTTGGGTAACCGCGTCGCTGAGAGCTTGGAGACGTCGCTACGTTTGGGTCAAGGCATCGTTACGCTACATTTTATGGACGGCAACCCAAAAGAAGGCGGTGATGCTAACCAAGTGATGTCAGCCAAGCACTCTTGCCCCGTCTGTGATCGAGCGGTCTCTGAGCTCGAACCACGTATGTTCAGCTTTAACAATCCTTATGGCGCCTGCCCAAGCTGTGACGGTCTTGGTAAACGTCAGTATTTCTCAGCCGAGAAGCTGATTACCCATCATGAAAAATCACTCAACCAAGGCGCGATTAACGGTTGGGATAAGCGTCACGCGTATTATTTCGGTCTACTCTCTACCGTCTGCAATCATTTTAACATCGATATGGACACGCCGTGGACGGATCTGCCAAAAGCACAGCAAGATATCATCATGCAAGGCTCTGGTAAAGAAAAGCTGACCTTTAACTTTACTGATGAGCGCGGTCGTAAGACTAATAAAACCATTCCTTTTGAAGGGGTATTGCCTTATCTTGAGCGCCGTTATGCTAAGACCCAAAGCAATCTCGTCCGTGATGAGCTGGCAAAATATCTTGCTGATACTACTTGTAACGTTTGTGATGGCGCGCGTCTCAATGAAATCTCACGTAATGTCCGCGTTGATGATCAAACCATCGCCCAAATCGTTAAACTCTCTATTGGCGATGCCGCTGACTATTATAAAAGTCTTAAAATAAGCGGGCATAAAGGTGAGGTGGCAGAGAAAATATTTAAAGAGATTAATGAGCGTTTAAATTTCCTAGTCAGCGTTGGTCTTGATTATTTATCCCTTGCCCGCTCTGCCGAAACCCTATCGGGCGGTGAGGCGCAGCGTATTCGTCTGGCGAGCCAAATCGGTGCTGGTCTCATGGGTGTCATGTATGTACTCGATGAGCCGTCCATTGGTCTGCATCAGCGCGATAATGATCGCTTGCTTAAAACCTTAACGCGCCTGCGTGATTTGGGTAATACCGTACTGGTCGTTGAGCATGATGAAGATG
>JARIAA010000065.1 GCA_029264635.1 Psychrobacter sp.
CTACACAAGCAACCCTGTCATTATTGGATTTTTGCCAACTGCTCAACAGTACTGGCTAACGACAATGGCATAGGCCAGCTATAGTCCGTACAAAATAAAAGTGTCATGTATTTTATCTGGAGGCAAGGCGGATAAAAATTTTCTTGCTTGCTGTGCCTACGCAGACAGAGGCTACAAAAATTTCTATCCGCATAAATGGTTTAAATATATCTAACCGCTACTCTCAGCTACTCAAATAGCTGTCATCTGCCCTAAATACGCAAAAACTAATGCTGGATGGTCACTGAGCTAATGGTCATAGCTGTCACGCTAGGACTACTGTACCAGCTGGTATCATGACAGGCCCTTGAACGGCGAATTGTCCACCACTTGAAGGCGCAAATATATTGACAACACTGGCGCTTAAAAATGCAAACAATGCAAACAATGCAAACATAGCAAAGCTGTCTGCTGAGGCGTTATTAATAAAAAACTCAGTGACCTCGGTACTCATAGAGATGCCATTGAGATTTGCCCCTGCTTAAAAACTAACAAACAAGCTCATTAGCCACTCAATCAATAAATGCAATACTTAGTGACTGTGAAAACGTGATAATTGGCCAATAAAGCACCCACGCTTTTAGTAAATAGGTATATCGAATATAAGTGCTAACTTGCCAGCATAGTCAATAATTAATAATGTTGTCACATAGTCTGTGATAACATCTTAGCTATTATAATTGTGATTCCATATAGCTATTTATTAAGCTCGTGAGCCTTATTTAAGAGGCAACCGTAGTAACAAATATATCGATGCTGACACTATATTCTAGGTTTAACGTCATCAATAACACATCACTTGCTGTTTCAATAAAAGCAAAGTATTTTCTTAAACTTTGAACTTGAGTAATGGTTAAGAATTTCTTTCAAATTCTTAGTAGCGCTGTAGAACATAGTGGTTATCTAAAGTCTTTAAAAATGACTATTTCAGACGTTTTTTAACGAACCAAATACCCACTGCTAGTATCACTTAATCACTACAAAATTATCTCTTAATTTATAGCAATTTATCGTAAATTATCATACTATTTATGGCTAAAATAAAATTTTGCATGAGTAATTTACAAGGGCAATTATGATTAAAAGCAAAAAGATAACCGTTGTTTTTCAGGGATATATCGATCCAAAAAAACTGGGCTCAGGAGCTACGGACGGTACGGATTTTTTGTATAACTTAGCACAAACTAAAGTTGCCCTTCCCAAGGCAAAAATTGTATTATCAACTTGGAATAGTTTTGAGTTTCCAGCTGATTATAATACCGCTGAGAAACTTGGCGTTGATCAACTAGTTCTCAATTCAGATCCTTGTGGACTACCGAATATCAGATTTGGTTTCGATGCACCAAACAACGCTAATCGTCAAATTACTTCAGCGTCTGCTGGAATGGCGTTAGTTGATACCAAATATGCCCTAAAGCTACGTGCTGATAGTTTTTTGACCAGCTCAAACCTGCTAACCATTTATGATCACTATTTAGATGCTGTGCAGCGTGGTGCGCCAGCCATCGATAGTGATACCCTAACGACTAAAAATAAAACTAAAAAACAGAAATCAAAAAATGAAAAGCTTAATAAAACAAAAACTAGTAGCAATAAATTAGGAAAAAAGCGGAATAAAAAGTATTCACCTATTGCTGTCGCTAGCTTCTTTACTATTGATCCTAGTATTTACCAGCACATGGCATTTCATGTTAGCGATTGGGTCCAATTTGGTCGTCGAAAAGTACTGCAAGAGTATTGGGCAGTTAAACCTATGACTAAAAAAAATGCTACTTACTTTGAGGATAACGATCATGACAAAGAAGCAAGCTTTTATGATGATCAATTTCGAACTAGGCTAGCGGTTGAGCAGCATATTGCTACTAAATATGCACAAGCTCGTGGTTACAAAGTGCCTAAGCATTACAATGAGACTGATCAGAGTATTTTAAAAGGATACAATCGCTTTTTGGCAGAGCATTTTATTGTTTTAGATTTAGATCAAATCGGACTTGTTTTTCCAAAATATGATTGGGTCAAAAACGATGATTTTGCAGTAATTAATTGTGTGAATCACGAGGATTGGTATCGTTTATTTAATGACTATTGGCAGATCAATGCCCCTAATCAAGAGTTGTTGGAAGCGGCAGATCAACGTCAAGCTTTAAAACGTAATATTGCAAATAATATTACTGCCGATAACGTGACAATAAGTCAAATCTATACTCAGTACAGTTAAATGTTTGAGGAAGGATTTTAAAAGATTTATTTAGTCGAGCAATAAAAAAGCAGCTAATAACTTAGCTGCTTTTTTATTTTAAATGCTGCTGCTATAATTTTATTAAGTGGATAGAGATATTAGTCTTCTATCAAATTTTTAATATATCTGACTTAAGTCCATTTTGCAACAAGTTAGAATATTCATCAGGAGTGCCACAAAAGTCAATTTCGTTATCATGGATACAGTGATAACGCACAGTTGCACCTTGTTCAATAAGCAAATTGTAGATAGGGGCGATGTATAACTCATTATTCACTAACAAGTTTTGTGCTTTGGCTTTGGCTATTAATTCTATATAAAGCGTTTTACTAGCAAAATAATATAGGCCATCACTGCACAAGTCTGAGATCCGCTGCTTTTCAGTAGTACGAACAACTTTGTCATTTTCATCTACGGCAATAAATGACCAATGCTTGCCGGCACCGCGAAACACTTCTAGATAGCCTGCACAATTATCCAAAAAGTCAGGTTTCGTAAAGCCATAACGAAAGGTGTCAATATTAAAAATAAACAAAGGCTCGTTATTATCAATATTAGGGTTCTCAATGCCAAGTAATACTGTTTCAGCTTGGCCTTGAGTTTCGAAATCAAGTACCTTAATCATATAGTGCTTAATACCAAGCTCATAAAGACGAGTCTCAACAAACTGTTTGGTATTAAAACTATCGCGCAATATGATAACAAACAGCTCTGTATCAAAATAGCTCTCGAACGATTTAAGCGCTAAATCAAATACATAGCTATCATTTATAGGTAATTGATATTTTGGAATTTCATACCCAGCTTTAAAGAAGCGACTGCTAAGTCCAGCCATCGGAATCACAATCATTTATCTCTCCAAAATATTATTGCAAGCTTGGTCATTATCGACTACGCCAATATCGGTATCAGTATGGGCGTGATAAACATAATGTTTGTATAAGCGAAAAGCATTGATCAACATGGCATCTTGTCGATCTGGCCTATCATTATGTAGGGGTGGCATGGATAAAAATAGCAGTACTACCGCTGGCATAATATCACTTATCTCTATACCATCAGCAAAGCAGAATTGTAAAAAGTCCGCTTGAATACGCTCCAAACGCTCATCCATATCGAAATGAATGACTTTTCCTAGTTTTTCTACTGTATTATCAGACAAAATCTCAAACCTACCAGCAATGATAAAGTCATACATGCCGATTACCGAGTGAGCAAGTTTAGCTAAATCGTAAGTCATATCACCAAAAATACTAAAATTGTCATTGCAATCCAAACCTCGTGGATCAATTAATTTTAGCCTGCGACCACGAGTATCAAACAGCATATTACTAAAGCATAAATCTCCGTGCATAATGACAGGATGACCTGGCAAATCAAGCATTTTCCCAATACAATCCTCAGCAATATCGAGTATAGAACCAAGCTTAACTCCTTGATAAAAGATAGGAGTTTGTAGATCAGTTTGTGCTGACTCTTTATATTCATTCAGGCGACTAAAGGTCTTATTGCGGTATAAATCTTCTCGGTAGTCGTCAAGTTTTCTAGCATCGAGGTAGGATATATGTTCTTGATTAGCAGCATGACTAAAATAGTCTTTGACTAGATCAAAGGTATTGTGCCAAAACCAAATAGGGTTACGCCCATGAACATATAACTCATTTAAGGGAAGTAGTGGCAAAAACTACAAGCAATAGTAAGTGGTAATACCATCTTGCAGGCGACCGCTGTCAAGGAGCTGTGGAGTAAAGCGCTTCAGCTTAGGAGGAAGATTAGAAAACCAGTAAATTTCAGCTTGAATTTTGATATCATGAGCACTAGTCTTGGTTATCGTACCTGATTCAATAATTAAGGCATTAAACGAGCGCTGAGTGGTAATACTAGATCTGGCATCAAAATAGCTATTAAAGTGGCTACAATTATACCAGTCTATCGGTTGGACCTCGCTCATTGCAATGCTGTCTTTATAATACGTTATCGCGGCAGGAAAACTGTTAATAGATAGTGCTAACGCATTAACTAAATTGGCTTTAGAAGAAAACGCAAAATATCCAAGCCAACGCGAATCACTGTCCTGACGCTGATATCTTTCGTACCAATCACTTTGCCTTCCCAGGCCCGCTATAGCAATGCAGTCCGTATTAAATGGGATGTCATTTAAGAGGCGATTACCTTGTAAGATTCGAATTTTTTCGTCAGGATTAATAGTCTCTGTGGTAAGTACCTGTAATATAGCCTCAGCAAACCTAATGCTGTCACAAATATTTTGAACGTTAACCTTGAGTTTAGTAATGACTACTTCTTAATTAATAGTCAGCTGGTAATTCTTTGGTAGGGTAACAATAATTTTTTCATCAGGAAAATACTTTCGGAAGTTGCTAACTTGCAATTCAAGCAATTTTTTATTACCAATGGGTAGCATACAAGGAGGTATTGGACCAATTTCCGCTTCAAGTTCAGCATTTACAAACTTTGATGAATGAATAATTATCATTTTGTCATACCTAATAGCTTGCAAATCTCAGGATAGGATAAGTTTAAAAATTCATCAGGACGGATCGCTTTATCATCAATATAAAACCCTTCAAACCCACACCACGGCTTTCCTACATAAATCTCATCATAAGGCACATCATGCTCAGCGAGCCAATCTATGATAATAGGCAGAGTATTTTTATTAATTTCACCAACATTGCCTGAATAAGTGCGCATATTACGACTAGTATTTAAAACGATAGTAAAACCTTGACTATGATAATCTCGGAGCTTATCAATCATAGCGAGTATAGGTTTTGCATTTTTGTAGTCAGAATTTTCAGTCTTACATATAGTATCGTCTATATCAAAGATAAGTCGCTTCATAAATATTATTTTACCAAAGTAGTTAAATTTAACGATAATTTTAGAACTTTTTAAAAGCTATCAGTATGGACTAATAGGTTGATAAGCATAATTATAAATTGGAAAAATTTGTAAGATTACTGCTATTCTTAAGCGTTTAGCGCCATCTAATTTTACACTTTTATTGGTACAAAAAGACGGAAAAAGGATGCATAAAGAGGTGTTCTAACGTTTTATAGACGATATGTAAAGTAGGTAAAACTTTGACTAAAGTTGTTTTATTTTGAGTGCTTTTTCTATACAAATGATATAGATAGGTATAATTGTCTGCTATGAGTATATTTTATCAGTAAATCTAAACGTAGAGAGTTCAGTGATTCTTATAAAACCTATAGGGATACCTAGCGACTGGCAGACCCTTAATCGGCATTTTCTACGTTTAATAAGAGCGCCGCAAAACCCTCTGACGCTCTAGTTTCTAAACGACTGCTAGTGACTACTTGAACCCCATTACTCGATACAACATTGTAACCATGTTCTTTATTGATTAATATTACGTAGTAGCTTACAGAATTGGTGCGGCTCGACGGTGTATGCGCTTAAGTGGATTAAAAGGTTTGAGGTAATGCGAGGTTATGTCTAAATACAATG
>JARIAA010000037.1 GCA_029264635.1 Psychrobacter sp.
ATTTAATTGTCGATGCAGGCGGTTGGTTTAGCTCAAAAGAAGTATTGGTACCAGCAGGTTTAGCACGTATTGTTGGGGACGATGTATTCTTTGATAGCCTAACTAAGTCACAAGTGGATGCCATGGAAGAGTACGACCATGATTATCAGTATAGCTATAAAGAACAGTATGAAAAAGATCGTCAAGCATTTGTTGCTGACAGCATCCCTGCTGAAGAGCGTATGGAAGTTGCAGATCATGCTTATGATGCACCAAACACGCTTGAACTACTAGAAGAGCGTTTGACAGTTAATAAAGATCGCATTGTTGCAGGACTTGTAAAAGTTGGTAAGCATGTGGTCACTGAAGAACGTAACGTTGAAGTAGAGCTTGAAGAGGAACATGCTAACATTCAACGCACGAACGTAGATCGTCCAACAGATCGCCGTATCGGTGATGTTAATGGTAACGAGACTATCGAAGTTGAGTTAGAAGCTGAACGTGCTCGTGTTAACAAAGAGACGTACGTTACCGAAGAAGTTAATGTTGGCAAGACCACAGAGCGTCATACAGAAACTATCGTTGAGACTATCCAACGTGAAGAATTAGACATTGACCGTGATGGAAACGTTGTTGACCGTGAAGGCAATATCGTAGACCGTGATGGTATCACTGCTGAAGATGTTCGTAATGCACGTGGTATGTAACATTCTGATCTATCGTTTATCTTAATATGATAGCTACGATTAGGTAGCATAAGTATAGTGATAAGGGTGATAACTTAGCAGATTAAGGTCAGAGCTTATCTCTGGCCTTTTTTTATGCTTACTTTATTATAAAATTTTTACGAGCTTTAATAAACGACACTTCCACTTTATACAGACTATAAAGTAGATGATGATTGAAATAAACGTGTAGATTTAATGATTAAAAAGACTATGATATAAATAGGTAAATTATTTATCATCGTTTTTTATTACCCTCATTGCTCTTAACAAATAGCTTTTAAATAAGGAATGTAACCATGAGTACTGACTATAATCAAAATGATGTTAATGCAAGCAACAGAGCAGACGCGTCATTATCAACGGCAGAAGCGAGCAGAGCAAAAATAGAAGATCATGCTGCTGAAAATAAATTACCCGCTCCTCATGATTCAGCTACTGCTATGCTTAACGATAGTGCGAATCCTGCAATTAACAATCAAAGAGCTACTAATCACCTAGAATTGCTAGAAGAGCGTCCTGTCATTAACAAAGAGCGCTTAGATGTTGGTAAGGTTACGGTTACCAAGCATACTCGTACTAAAACGATTGAGGTACCGATTGAGCTTGTAGAAGAATATATAACGATTCGGACCGAGTATAACGACGCTGAGAGTCAGGACTTGTTGTTGGGTAATTACGATGAGAAAAACATTTTACGTCATGTCGAACCATCATTAGATAGCAGAGCAGTGGTAACTATCAATGGTAAGCAAGTAGAAATCGGCGATGATCCTGTTGAGATTGTCTTATCGCGCCAAGTTGCGACCATCACCAAAGATACTTATGTGGTACAAGAAATTGAAGTCAATAAAACTACGCATACCCATACTGACACTATCCAAGTTGAGTTAAAGCATGAGGAATTAGATGTGACCGAGGAAGGCTTTTTGGCACACGAATCTCCACGCACTCACAAAAAATAATGGCGCCTTAGGCAAAGACTAGAAAATAGTCATAAAAAAAGCAACGTTCGCGTTGCTCTTTTTATGTAGGCATAAAATACTAACTATCGACCATAAGCAAACTTACTTATTCGTCTTACACTCATAAGTATCTACATTAGATTCATCCGTACCTGCCGTACGCATCACGCCTGTTTCACGCTCTTTGTGGGCGACACGCCACTGAGTAAAACCTTCACCGCCATCGATAGCATTTTTGACTTCAAAGACTTCAGGATTGGTGCCTTCGTTGGTCCTGGTCAGCGTCACCGTGCCCATATCTGTACCAATAACCACTTGGTTGTCGTCATCTTTATAAGTAGCTTCAACTTTTAATTCAGGCGAGCATAAGTAGATCATTTGCATAACACCAGTATTCACGGTGGCAACAGTATCATCCTCTACTTCAGTTAATGACGCATCATCAGTCGCTATTACAGTATCATTAGGATCGGCAGGTTCTGCTGACATTGGCACTGACTGCTCACTGCTAATATCCTCTTCTAAGCTTGGTTCTGGCTCTTGTTGCTGCTGGCAGGCACTAATGCTAATGGCGCTGACAAGTAAGCCCGTCATAAATGCGCCAGTACGTAGTTTTTTTAATTGCCCTAGATTCATGATTATCTCCTAGACTGATATGTTGAATACTATAACGTGTCCGTATTTGCACGCCTATGCTGAATGTGTAAACAACCACAATATAGGCAGTTTAAAGTAAAAAGGCAATGAATGACTAGAAAAATACCCATAAGTGCAAGCAATTATGGGTATCAAATTAAACTCTTATAAACATAACCGCTATATTTTACCGTGGCACTGCTTATATTTTAGACTAGAGCCACAAGGACAAGGAGCATTACGGCTAATATTCATACCAGCATAGGGGTTTGGCTCAGTGGTAGGATGGTCATCGCCATTTATGTCAGTGTTGCCACCCATATTAGCAGCTGCTGCCACGCTACCTCCAAGATTTACCCGCATCTGACCATTCGCCCGTACACCTTGATTTTGCACACGCGGCGTAGGTTCTGGCTCGCCTGTCAAGTTATTGACATCGTTATGATCAAACTGCATTTGCATGCGCTCGGCATCCGCACGTTGCTGTGCTTCTAGTGCCTCTAACTCTTCTTTGGTTGGGATATGGACACGAGATAAGTCTTGCACTGTTTCCGACTTAATGGCGCCCAGCATCATCTGAAATAGCTCAAAGGACTCGCGTTTGTACTCTTGCTCAGGGTTCTTTTGCGCATAACCTCGTAAGTGAATGCCCTTACGCAGCTGATCCATTTGCGTCAAATGCTCTTTCCAATGCTTATCAAGGCTTTGTAGCATAAAATGACGCTCAAGTTGCGCGGCACTTTGCTCGCCCATCTGCTCGCGCCGACTGTGATAATGCGCAAGTGCGGTATCAATAATCTTTGCACGTAACCCCTCTTCATCAAGGCGACGATCTTCATCGAGCCAATCATTGAGCGGCATATAAAGTTTGAACTCTTCTTCAAGCTCATCCTCTAAGCCATCGATATTCCATTGATCATCGACAGAACCTGGCGGTATAAACTGATTAATCATGGCGGTATAAACTTCATGATGCATGACTTCGATGGCTTCGAGTACATCCATATCCGCGAGCAAATCATCGCGCTGGGCATAAATCACTTTACGCTGCTCATTGGCCACGTCATCATACTTTAGCAAGTTCTTACGAGCATCAAAATCGCGGCTCTCAACTTTACCTTGCGCATTTTCAATCGACCTTGATACCATCTTATGCTCAATGGCCTCATCTTCTTTGAGGCCCATCGCGCGCATCATATTGACGACACGGTCGCCTGCAAAGATACGCATCAAATCATCTTCAAGCGATAAGAAAAATCGTGACTGACCAGGATCGCCCTGACGACCTGCACGACCACGCAGCTGGTTATCAATACGGCGAGACTCATGGCGCTCAGAGCCGATAATATGCAGGCCACCCGCTGCAACCACTTCATCATGCTTCACTTGCCACTGAGCTTTTAGGCGCTTCATCTCCTCTGGACTGACCGACTCAATGTCTTCGATAAATGACTGCCAGTTACCACCCAAGATAATGTCGGTACCACGGCATGCCATGTTTGTCGCAATCGTCACCGCTCTTGGACTACCTGCCTGCGCGATGATTTCGGCTTCG
>JARIAA010000102.1 GCA_029264635.1 Psychrobacter sp.
GCATTAGAAAGCTACTTAGATAGATCATAAAAATGCATATCAATCATATTATTAAAAAAATACTGTATTTCGTTAGATGTATCTTAATGAATGCTTTAAGATAAGGAAATTATTGCAATAATTATGCCATTGTAAATACTGTCTTTAGCAACATAAATTATTTCTCATATGATTTTTTAGATTAATCTTATGAGAAAGCAACTAGTTATAGTATCAATTATCTAATTACTATAGTTTGATTCAAGTAATACTTCATTATTCCTTTTATAAACCTAAATCATGAAAGCTTCTATATCAATAACTTAAATAGAGAAAGATGAGCCGCAGCCGCAAGAAGTAGTAGCGTTAGGGTTTTCTACTACAAAGCGCGCGCCTTCTAACCCTTCAATATAGTCAACCGTTGAACCTTGTAAGTACTGATAACTGAGTGAGTCGATCACTAAAGTGACATCACTATTGTCAAAATTGGCATCGTCCTCATTTAAGTCGCTGTCAAATCTAAAGCCATAAGAGAAGCCTGAACAGCCGCCCCCAGTCACATAAACACGCAGCATAAGATCGCTATCACCTTCTTCTTCACGCAGGCGACGCACTTTTTGTGCAGCACTGTCAGTTAAACGTAAGGCAGTTGGATCTACTGGCTGACTTGAGTTCGGATTAAATTGGTTGGCTGATTCGTTCATATCTACCTCAGTGGCTAATATCAAATGATATGGTTTGTGACTTATGCAAAATCGTTTATTGTTCTAAATAAGGCGACTGATCAAAAGTTGTTATTTTAGACGGTTATGTCGATGTAGTATTTAAGCTGGCATTAACTCTACCAGTCGTTAACTGCATGATGTCAAAAGAGTTTTATCAGTATAACATAATTGGGTTGATGATTGATTTGTCAAGGGTGACAGCCTCGTTTACGACTAAATAAATAGTGTAAAGCGTAAATTTCTAAGTGAAGCTTTCTTGACTATGATAATAAAGAGTTATTAACAGTATAAAGGTTTGAATTTAAAATACTTATTTAATTGTTTGCCTATGCGCTAAGCGTTTGAAATAATAGCCGCCATTAAACATACCAGACGTATGTTTTTCCTATTGCCTGATGTTTTATATTATTGTTGAGATGAAGAAATTATATGATCGAATTTAAAGACGTTGGCGTGCGCCGTGATGGTCGCGAGTTATTTTCTGGGGCAAGCTTCCAGCTCCACCCAGGTCATAAGGTTGGCTTGACGGGTAATAATGGCACTGGCAAATCAACCTTGTTTGCTTTGCTGTTGACGCGCATGGGTACAGGCGACACCGAGGTCACGCTTGACAAGGGCGAAGTCAGTATTCCAGATAGCTGGCATGTGGCGCATATGGCACAGGAAGTCGGTGCCAGTAGCCAGACCGCCATTGATTATGTATTAAGTGGCGATGAACAGTGGTATGAGATTAATGCGGCGTTGAACGATTTGAGCAGTGTAAGTGATGATCAGATTGGGGTGTTGCATCAGCAGTTCGATGAGATTGATGGCTATCGTACGCCGACCAAAGCGGCACAGATTATGGCGGGCCTTGGCTTTAATACCAGCCAGCATGAGCTGCCTGTCGAGGGGTTTTCGGGTGGCTGGCGCATGCGCTTAAACCTTGCCAAAACCTTAATGAGCCGCGCAGATTTGATGCTGCTTGATGAGCCAACCAACCATTTGGATTTAGATGCTATTTTGTGGCTTGAAACGTGGATTAATGCTTTTACTGGTCTCGTTATTGTCATCTCACATGACCAAGCATTTTTGGATGCCACCGTCGGGCATATCTTGCATGTTGAACAACAAAAAATTACCCTTTATACGGGTAATTATCAGCAGTTTATTCGCACCCGTCATGAACGTATGGCGCAGCAGCAGCAAGCGTTTGAAAAACAGCAAGCGACCAAAGCACACTTAGATGACTTTATTCGACGTTTCCGCGCCAAAGCCAGTAAAGCTAAACAAGCCCAGAGCCGCATCAAGCAGCTTGAGCGTATGGCAGAGTTGTCACCGATGATGGCGGATAATCCGTTCTCATTCCGCTTTTATTCGCCTACCAATATGAGCTCGCCACTCATAGAGTTGACCGATGCTGATATTGGTTACACCGATACGCCGCTACTGCGTCATGCTAATATCCAAGTAACGCCAGATACGCGCATTGGTTTACTGGGTATGAATGGTGCAGGCAAATCGACATTGATTAAAGCTTTGGTCGGTGAGCTTGGGATTTTATCAGGTAGCTATCGCGTCTCTGATACCCTAAAGCTGGGTTATTTTAACCAGCATCAAATGGATGCTTTAGATGCCGCAGCAACGCCGATGCAAATGCTGCGCCGCCTAGCAGGCAAAACCTCTGACGCCGAATTGCGCTCGTTCCTTGGCAGTTTTGACTTTCGCGGTGAGCGTATCGACACGCCAAGTGAGCTATTCTCTGGTGGTGAACGCGCGCGTTTAACCTTGGCATTAATCGTCTGGCAACGTCCAAACGTGCTGGTACTTGATGAGCCTACCAACCATTTAGACTTACAAATGCGTCAGGCATTGACTATCGCCTTGCAGGGTTTTGAAGGGGCAGTGGTACTGGTGTCACATGACCGTGAGCTGATTGCCAATGTCTGTGACGAGCTGTTTTTGGTCCATGACGGTCAAATCGATGAGTTTGACGGTGACATTAGTGATTATGGCAAATGGCTGGCCGAAAAGCGCAAACAAGAGAATGCACCTGATAAAAGCAATAGTAAGAAAAAGAACAAAAAAGAGAGTAAGCAGTTTGTTTCACGTGAAACAAGCCATAGTCAGATAAAGAGTGAGGCAAAAAACAAGGCGTCTGCTGCACCAATAAATAACAAAGCCGCTCAGCCTGCACTTAGTAAAGAAGAGCAGCGCAAGTTGGCAGCTGAGCAGCGCAAACTGACAGCACCGATTCGCCGTAAGATAGAAGAGACAGAAAAAGCCTTGGCCAAGATGGAAGATAAATTAGCAAGTGTAGAGACCAAGCTTGCTGATACTGAGCTGTATGATGAAAGTCGCAAATCTGATTTACTGGCGTTACTCAATGAGCAGACCCAGCTTCAGCAGCAACACAGCGATAATGAAGAGAAATTATTGCTAGCCATGACGACGCTAGAGGAGATGGAAGCTGATATTAACGAGGAAAAACCAGCTTAAATGGCCACAAAAAGCTTTTGGTTATGCGTTCAAAATAATCGATGTTGGCATAGTTATCATTGACGTAGCAATCACATGATTTAAAGTCATAAAAACTATCATAAAAAAGGAGAGCTCATGCTCTCCTTTTTTATGACATTATTCCATACGATATTTACCATCACCGTAAGATAATATTTTCATGCTAGTCGTACAAAGTTCACAGTTTATTTTACCAGCAGCAGCCTTCGACAAATCTAGAATACGCCCGCGAATATAAGGCCCTCTATCCGTAATTTTTACGACGACACTTTGCTTCGTCTTTTTATTAGTCACTTGCACCTTGGTACCAAACGGCAGCGTTCTATGGGCAGCCGTCAAAGAATTCATATTGAAGATACTCCCGCTAGCGGTGCGTTTACCATGGAACTTACTGCCATAGTAGCTGGTATTACCTGCAAAAACACTGGTACTTAATAATATTGATAACGTGATGACTAAAGACTTGATTAAATAAGACATTTAATACCTTTTAATAATTAATGAAATAGACAGCTATTCTTGCCTATATTGTCTTTACTCTCTTAGTTTGACTGTCTATTAATACCGTGAGTAAAAACATGGTCGCTATTTTACAAGAAGAAACTTGTTATATTCTTACAGGCATGTAAAAAATTCTGATAACCGAATCTTAGAATAATTATTTACCAACATAAAAGGCGGCTCACTTACTAAATAATAATATTCATATCAACGAAATTAACAATATAGAAATATATATAAAAATAAAGTTACAAAATTGTTGCATTATAGAAGGTTTACGGTTAATATTTTTTTTGAATGAATATTAACTATTGGAGTCACACATGAAGACAGTTGTTACTGTGGCATTACTTGCTGTTTTAACCTCAGGATGTGCAACGCAAAACTACCTTGTAGCATCACCCGTTGCCCCAAATGCGACTACCACAGCAGATGCTAATAAAATGCAGACATTTTTTGTGAGCGGCTTAGGTCAGGAACAAGAAATCAATGCGGCTGAGATTTGTGAAGGCAAAGAAAACGTTGCTAGCATCCAAAAGAAGAGTAACTTTGTAAACGTCGTATTAAGTCTGGTTTCATATGGCATTTATACCCCTCGTCAAATCAGTGTTTATTGCAAGTAAGGAATCACTACTATGAAAAAACTAATGACAACGGCATTGATAGGTTCGGTATTATTGGCATCAGGATGTGCAACTCAGACGGGTCTGGTTCAACCTACCCAAAAAGTAACGCCCGCTTATTCTGAATCACAGACTTTCTTTATAGCGGGTATCGGTCAAGAACAAACGATCAACGCTGCTGAGGTTTGTGGAAGTGCTGCTAATGTGGCTAAAGTACAAACGGTACAATCACCCAAAGATATCGCATTTGGTCTAGTGACCCTTGGTATTTATACCCCTCGCACTGCCAAAGTATTTTGTAAATAAGCAAAATCTATCGATAGAAAACAAGCGTTTTAGACTGTTTTTAAAATAAAAAAGAGCAAACCGTTGATGGGTTGCTCTTTTTTTTACTTTTAGAAAAGAAGGTTTTGAGGCGAGGACGACAGGGACATAGTCGACTTGAAGTTATCTGGCTAATAACATACTGTATATAGTAGTACGCTCACTTCAAAAGCGATATAGTGCGACTGGGATAAACGTTACTTGCGTGCTGTGCCGACGCACATAAAGGCTCATCGGTATTTGCATCGTCTGCGAGAGCGATAAAAAAAGATTGTAAAAACAACAATATAACCAAATATAGAGAAAGTAAGCGCTTTCACAGTAAAGAGATTTATCGTTTGAGATAAAAATATAAGAGGTTGATTGACTACGCTATGCTATAAAGAGATGAGCAGAGTACAGTAATGCGTATAAAAATATAAGGAAGAATAATATGGCAGAGAAAAACTATTACGATATTTTAGGTGTTAAAAAAGACGCCTCAGATGCGGATATTAAAAAGAAGTACCGCAAGCTTGTTCGCCAATATCATCCAGATGTCAGCGATGATCCAAACGCTGATAATAAAATCGCTGAGATCAATAATGCCTATGAAACCATAAGAGATAAAGACAAACGCGCTGAGTATGATGCCATGCTTGCCAATCCATTTGCAGGGCAAGCGGGTAGTTTTGGTGGGCAGTCTGCAGGCACTGGACAAGGAGGTTTTCGCTGGGAGGATATCAAAGACCAATTCGGTGACGGTGAAGCTTTTGGTGGCGGTGGTTTTCGCTTCGATGATATCTTTTCGGCATTTGGCCGCGGCGCGCGCGGGTCAGCTAACGGGCAGGCAGGTGGCCGCTCGCAAAGCAGCGGCTTCGACCAATTTGGTGGCAGTTTTGCCGGTCAAGACAACAAAGGTCAAGACCAGCATGCTGAGATCAATGTCGATTTGGCATCGGTTTATAGCGGTGATGACTATAGCATTAAACTAAATGTGCCCGTGCGTCAGCCTAATGGTAGTGTGGAGTATGATAATAAAACCCTTAAAATCAAAATTCCTAAAGGCATCACGGATGGGAAGCAAATCCGCTTAGCAGGACAAGGCGCTGCTGGACGTAGCGGTGGTAAAAATGGTGACTTATTTTTGAAGGTAAAAATAACCCATAGTAATAATATTCGTTTAGAAGGTGCTGATGTTTATCAAACGGTCAATATTGCTCCTTGGGAGGCAGCGCTTGGTGAGAAAGTGAGTGTCACGACACCTGCGGGCGCTTTAGGCGTCAGTATTCCTAAAAACAGTAAGTCAGGTAGTAACCTGCGCTTAAAAGGAAAAGGCATACCTGCAAAGCAAGCGGGCGATTTATATCTGATCTTAAATATTGTGAATCCTGATGTCAGTACAGAGGATGCAAAAGAGGCTTATGAGCAGCTAAAGCAAGCGTTTGCAGATACTGTTATTAGTCGCTAATACCTTAAAGATAGGATTCACAAGCGTCACTAGCATAAATGATAAAGATAAAATAAGGATAATAAAGATGAAACATTCGCCTGAATTAACCGACATTGTTATGAGCTTCGATGAATTAGTTACTATTTGTGGTCAAGAGCCTCAATGGTTGCTAGCCTTGATAGAAGAGAACATTATTGAATATGATGTACCTGAGAGTAAACAGTTTACAGGTTATCAATTAACGACTGTCCGACGTGCCTCACGACTAAGCCGAGATTTTGAAGCGAGCGTTCCTGCTATTGGTTTGATACTTGAGCTTTTAGATGAGGTCGAGCAGTTACGTCAATTCAAACGTCAGTGGGATATGCAAACACCAATAATCGAAGTAGATATCGATCATTTGAAGTAGTTTAACGATTACAAAAAACACATAAAAAAGGGCCTTGATAAGCCCTTTTTTGTTTTCAGAGTAGATAGTTTTTAACATTAACGCGCGTATTTAGGATCAGCTGCTGCTGTAAAGAGTACGTCGGTTGATGAGTTTAAAGCCGTTTCTGCAGAGTCCTGTATGACACCAATGATAAAACCGATGGCGACCACCTGCATCGC
>JARIAA010000119.1 GCA_029264635.1 Psychrobacter sp.
CATAGCCGAGTCAATCACTTGCCTGATTTTAATGGTGATTATCCCGTCGTTGCAATGGCAGATGAGATGTTGGTAGAAGGCGCAGGGCAATTAAAAGGATTTATGAGCGTCGCTGGCAATCCCGTACTTAGCACGCCCAATGGTGAAAAGTTAGATAAAGCATTTGCCAGCTTGGACTTTATGGTCGCAATTGACTATTTTGTGACAGAAACCAGTCGCCATGCCCATATTATATTGCCACCCGTATCGCCACTAGAGCGCGATCATTACGACCTTACTTTTAATAATTTTGCCGTGCATAACGTCGCGAAGTATTCAAAGGCATTGTTTCGTAAAAAAAGACATGAAAAACATGACTGGCAAATATATCTTGAGTTGGCAAAACGCTTAGATAAAAAAGCACCGCTCGCAACCAAAGTTGAGCGTCTGTTAATAAAGGCTTTGGGACCGAAATTTCTACTCGGTCAAGGTTTAAGACGTGGACCTTATAAAGGACTGACGCTTAAGAAGCTTAAGAAAAACCCGCACGGTATCGATTTAGGGTCTTTAAAGTCCATGCTGCCGCAAGCATTAAAACATAAAGATAAAGAGATTCATCTGAATGTTGATTTTTATCAAGCTGATTTAGAGCGTGTACAACAGATGATGCAAGACTATGATGACAAACAAATTTTATTGATCGGTCGTCGCCACGTACGTAGCAATAATTCGTGGCTGCATAACAGCTATCGCTTGGTAAAAGGCAAGCCGCGCTGCACGCTTATGCTGCATCCTGAGACGGCAAAAGAGTATGGTATTAAAGATGGACAAGATGTCAAAGTCACCTCGCGCGTTGGCAGTGTGACGATTGTCGCTGAAGTCACGGACGAGCTAATGCCAAGAGTAGTCAGTATCCCGCATGGTTGGGGTCATGGCCGTAAAGGCGTGAAACAAAGGATTGCGCGGGCGCACGCTGGCGTGAGTGTGAATGATTTGACGGACGATACGTTGATCGATAAACTAAGTGGTAATGCCGCAGTCAATGGCGTACCTGTGCAATTAGAAGCGCTTGAGCCAGAAGTGTTTGACTTGAGCGACGCTAATGCAAGCAGTGCGGCATAGAAACACTCTACACCCAAAATGGTATATGTAACCTTAAAAGGCGCTTATAATAGTGCCTTTTTTATGTCTATCATTTGCTTAAGATTAATATAAAGTAAATACATATCGGCTTCAAAGAGGATATTTACCGAGCCTCCATACCAACGAAATCAAAATCGACTTGTGGCCTCTCACCTTGTATCAACAGGCTAATGGCTTTTGCAGAACCACATGCATGGGTCCAGCCAAGCGTACCATGACCCGTATTGAGCCATAAATTGTCAAAGGTGGCGTCTGTATGTTGACTACCATGGCGCACATGACCCCTATGGGCGCGTCCAATTAATGGTACATTTGATGGCGTCATAGGACGCAGCCCTGTCCAGTACTGTACAGAATTGGCAATAATCCCTTTGGGAAATATTTGCTGCACACGCGCCGTAATCGCCTCACAGCGGCTCATGTTTAAATCCAGATTATAACCATTGAATTCAGCCGTGCCCGCTACCCGTAACTTATCGCCAAGGCGTGACATCACAAGCTTATATTCGTCATCAATCAGACTGATAAAGGGAGCCAGATGTGGCGCGCGCGGATTAACTTTATAGGTTGCCGAGTAACCTTTAGCAGGAAAAATAGGGAGATGAATATTTAAAGGTTTAACCAAAGGTACACTATGACAACCGAGGGCGATAACACAGTGGTCTGCGCTAAAGGTTTGCGCGTTTTCGCCAGCGGGGCGCAGGGTCACACTATGAATATGAGGCTGAGTAGAATGGACATCAGTGTTTAACGCCAAAACTTCTGTGTTGTACAAAAATTTTACACCCTCCTCAATACAGCGCTCCGCTAAACGTTGGGTAAATAAATGGGCGTTGCCTGATTCATCGCGGCTGGTGTAAGTTGCGCCTTTGAGCTTATGTGCAATAGGGTAGAGCGCTGGCTCTAAACTGGCCGCGTTATTAATATCGATGAAATAACGCTCACAGCCGAGCGCTTGCATACGTTTGGTGGGAGCAATAGCGGCATCGAACTCAGCTTGGCTGGTATAAAAATGCATAATACCGCGCGTTTGCTGTTCATAATTGATACCGATATCTGCACGCAGTTTCTGTAATGTTTTTCGTGAATACAGCCCTAGATGCACCATTTGTACCAGATTAGCATCGGCGCGATCGGCGCGGCACTCTTTTAAAAACTGCATCGCCCACTTGAGCTGCGCCTTGTCAGCACGTAAGCGATAAAGCAGCGGTGCATCCTCTTTAAACAACCATTTGAGCGCTTTTATGGGCGTAGCTGGATTCGCCCAAGGGGCCGCATGTGAGACCGATATCTGTCCACCATTTGCAAATGAAGTTTGCATGCCCGCGGCAGATTCGCGCTCAATCACGGTCACCTCATAGCCTACTTGGCGAAGATACCATGCAGTGGTCACGCCCACCACCCCTGCTCCGAGTACCGCAATATGTGTCATGAGTAAAATCTCTTAGTGGCTGTTTCAGCGGTTTATTCGACGATTTATGGTGGTTTAAATAAAAATTATTGCGGGCGTGCAACATCCCCTTGTAAGGCTGGCGGTAACTCTAATAAGGTCAGCTCACTGTCAGCCAAATGCTCTGGGCGGGCCACAACCAATGCTTCAAAGCCTTCGGCCGTCGCAATGGCATTGACCACTTGGATTTTATCCAGTTTGTCGCCTGCTGCTGGGACAATGCCTGTCCCTTTGACATAATGTAAAAACGCTTTGGGTGCTGCTTTAAAGTAAATACGAGCGATGACTTCTTGACCGAGATAGCAGCCTTTATCGTAGTCCATACCGCCGCGTTGATGCAGACGCAGCTCTTGCGGCTGAAATAGGCCTTGGGTGGCAGCTACGATCCAATAATTACCGTTTTCGATACTGCGCTGCATCCATGCTTGGGTATCCTTTAGCGTATGATGCTCATCTTCATGACTAAAAGTTGGCTTGTCAGCAATCAAGCAAGGATAGATCGGTATCGGCGCGCTGGTCTCAAACTTAAAAAAAGCGCCATATTTTTTTAAATGTGCTTGGAAAGATTCAACACAATCAGCGCTTAAAACCACATCGAACTGCTTCTCATCTTGCTTTTTTATCCAAAGACCAAAATCAATTCGCCCTTTTATATTACTAAGCGCCGTGGGCTGATAGCTAAGCCCAAGTTTGGTAACATTGGTAGTAATTTGGCCTTGTAAGAATTTTTCGGCATCTTCGCCTTGTAGGGTGACTTGTGCAAACTGCGGCATGGTTGCTTGGTCCATGATAATTATCCTTATGATGAGTGGTAAGCCGTCAAAGCTGATTGGTGACAGCCATTAAGGTTTACGCTCGTCGTGACATACATCACGTAAACATTCAAAAATTAAAATAGTAGTAAGCAGAGTATCACAAAAAACAGTGCGATAAAAAACGTCTGCTTTAAGACATGAGCTAAGGTTTAAATTGAGCACGGCGTCCAGTTTTCAAGCATACCAATTGGTTAAAGGGCGCAAGTTACGATACAATACTATATCTAGCCTAGGGTCTGGATTGAGTCTAGAATAAACCTAAATGATAATGACTGCCGAGGAAACGATGAGCTTACCCAATTGTCCAAAATGCGATGCTGACTATACGTACGAAGATGGCGCTTTATTGGTATGCCCCCTGTGTGCTCATGAATGGACGGCGGCTGAAACTGATGCGGCGCAAGTCGAAGACCAAGATGCCGTTATTCGTGATGCGGTTGGAAATGAGCTACAAGATGGTGATACAGTTACGGTCATTAAAGATTTAAAGGTGAAAGGGTCGTCAACCATCATCAAAGTCGGCACTAAGGCAAAAGGTATTCGCTTACTACCTGACGCGTCCGATGGTCACGATATTGACTGTAAACTGGATGGCTATGGGCCCATGAAGCTAAAATCCTCGGTGGTTAAAAAAGCCTAAAACATTTGCTATAAAACACACCTAAAAACTTTATAATAATTTTATAAAATAATAGAGAGTATTTATGAGTACTAAAAATGAGCAGCTCTTTGCGCAAGCGCGTAAACATATTCCAGGCGGTGTAAACTCGCCCGTCCGTGCCTTTGCTGGTGTTGGTGGTACGCCAGTTTTTATGCACCGCGCTAATGGTAGCAAGATCTATGATACTGAAGACAATGCTTATATTGATTATGTTGGCTCTTGGGGTCCCATGATTTTGGGTCACGCCCATCCAAAAGTCATTGATGCCGTTAAAAAAGCCGCTGATGATGGTTTAAGCTTCGGTACGCCAACGCCGTTTGAAACCACGGTTGCCGACAAGATTTGCGACATCGTCCCAAGTGTGGAGATGATTCGTATGACCAGCTCAGGTACGGAGGCGACCATGAGCGCCATTCGTTTGGCGCGCGGGTTTACTGAGCGTGATAAAATCGTGAAATTTGAAGGCTGCTACCATGGGCATTCCGACAGCTTATTGGTCAAGGCAGGCTCAGGCATGCTAGATATTGGTGAACCGACCTCAAAAGGCGTGCCAGCAGATTTTGCGAAGCACACTATCACCATTCCTTATAATGACCCACAAGCGATAAAAGAGTGTTTTGCAAGATGGGGTAGTGAGATTGCCTGCGTGATCGTTGAGCCAATCGCCGGCAACATGAATATGGTCATCCCGACTCAAGCATTCCACGATACGTTACGCGAGCAATGTACTGCCAATGGCGCGGTATTGATTTTTGATGAAGTCATGACGGGCTTTCGCGTTGGACTTGGCGGCGCTCAAGCGCATTTTGATATTGACCCTGACTTGACCTGCTTTGGTAAAATCATCGGTGCAGGCTTACCCGTTGGGGCGTTTGGTGGCAAAAAAGAGATTATGTCGTGCATTGCGCCACTTGGTGGTGTCTATCAGGCCGGCACAATCTCAGGTAATCCGCTAGCCATGCGTGCTGGTATTGCCATGTTTGAAGACTTAACAGCAGACGGTTTTTATGATGAACTATCAGCGAAAGTAGATAAGCTGGTTGATGGCTTTCAAGCTGCAGCTGATAAGCATGGTGTCAAGCTGCGTACCAATAAATTGGGCGGCATGTTTGGTATGTTCTTTGTCAAAGATGATAAGACCGCTGTACCGCAAAATTTCGATGACGTCACCGAATGCGATATGAATGTGTTTAATACTTTCTTTCATGGCATGCTTGATCGCGGTATCTACCTTGCACCGTCTGCTTATGAGGCGGGCTTTATGTCTATTAAGCATAGCGATGCAGACATTGAAACTTCGATTGACGCCGCCGAAGAGATCTTTGCAGAGATGGTAAAAGCGTAATTTAAAGGCTTAGCAATTTAAACGTTAAGCGCTCAACATAAAAACCAGCCACCGTGCTGGTTTTTTTATGCCTAACATTTATGCGTTGCACAGATTTATCTTAACCAACGTAAACTCTTTTTCACGATGAGTCTTATGATTAAACAACAGTTAATAAAGTAAAAATGCTACTTTATTAGTCTGCAACATCATAAATTAATTGTGTTATTCTGAAATTCATAATGACCAGTAAGGATGCTAACTCATGGATACCAGCTCTGAAAATAATGCGCCTAGCCGTACGATTCCGCCGCTATGGCAAGCCGCTTACGAGCAATATGGATTGAGGAACAGTTTGGCTGTGTTAGAAGGAAAGTACAATCTTCTAGATTTGTTACAACCAAAAATCGATCAACATCGTATGTCTGTGGCCTTTAGTATGGGGCCTGCCACGCTCACCTTTGGCCAATTAGATATCGCCAGTCGCCGCTTTGCTGCTTTTTTGCAAGCTCAAGCAATTAATAAGGGCGATCGCATCGCCGTCCAGCTCCCAAACATTTTGCAGTATGCAGTGGTATTGCTCGGCTGTCTGCGAGCAGGTGCAGTACTCGTTAATATCAATCCGATGTATACCCATTATGAATTGGCACATCAGCTGACAGATTCTGAGGCCTCTGGTCTTATTATCCTCGATGGTATGACTGCTGCTTATGAGCAGTTAAATGATGAGGTAAAGGCGCCGCTAAAATGGGTGGTTAGAAGTTCTGTAGATCCTAGCGCGAAACCTTCTGATAATGATATTACGGTATTAGGGCAAATTACGCACTCGGATGAACACATCGATACCTTACAAGCATTATCCAGTCTTAGTGCCTCCTCGCAAGACAACATAAGGTTTGCGCACATTTTACAGGCGTACCATGCTGACGATTTTAAAACAGTGAGCATCGAGCGCGAAGATTTGGCACTATTGCAGTATACAGGCGGCACGACTGGTAAACCTAAAGGCGCGATGCTCACACACTATAATGTGATGGCGAACGTCTGTCAGTGTTATGCCATGTTCGGTCACGCTATCGAAGCGAACCGTAGTGAACAGATAAAAATACTGAACCCATTACCGCTCTATCATATTTTTTCATTTACCGTTTGTGGTTTGTTAGGTATCTATGGTGGCTGGGAGGATGTGTTGATGACCAACCCACGTGATATCGATGGGCTAATAAAAGCACTTGAGCAACACCGTCCCCATGTCATTCCTTCAGTGAATACCTTGTTTAACGCCATGCTCAATCACCCAAGCTTTGCCAACCTTGATTTTAGCCGATTGGCATTGTCTATCGGTGGCGGTACAGCGATCATAAAAGCCATCTCTGATCAATGGCAGCGCGTTACAGGGATGATCATCAATGAAGGCTATGGTATGTCTGAGACCGCGCCGGTGATCTCTTTTAATCCACCAGGTATCACGACCTTTAATGGTAGTGTTGGATTGCCACTCGCCTTAATGGATATCAAGATTATTGACGAGCAAGGGGTCGTATGTAAAATAGGAGTGCCTGGAGAGGTTTGTATCAAAGGCCCACAAGTTATGCAAGGGTATTGGCAACGTGACAATTCGGACACCTTTACAGAAGACGGTTACTTTAAATCAGGCGATATTGGCGTCATGGATAGCCATGGTTTTTTGACGTTGGTTGATCGCAAAAAAGATATGATCTTGGTCTCAGGATTTAACGTCTATCCTAACGAGATAGAAGCGGCGTTGACCGAGCATCCAAAGGTGCTTGAAGTAGCCGTAGTCGGTATTGAAGATAAGCATAGCGGCGAGGCGCCAAAGGCTTTTGTGGTCAAAAAAGATCCAAGCCTAACCGTAGAGGAATTAAAGGACTTTGCAAGTGAGCGCTTAACCGGTTATAAACGCCCACAAACGTATGAATTTATTGATGAGCTGCCTAAGACAGCAGTTGGCAAGATATTACGTAAATCTTTACGCTAATAGAGCTTATTGATGAGTAGAATTACCAATCAATTGTTTTTGCTCGATTTTATCAAATTTACGATTCATTAGGCTTACGTTGCCTCGTAAGACATCGCCATACATACGAAAATCACTAGCGAAACTTTGCATCGGGTACTTAAATGTCGCAGGCTTGTTTTTTTCAAAGAAAAAATGTCCAACCCAAGCACAAGCATAGCCTGCCACAATTCCTTTAAACAAAGGAGCAGGCTTGCCCGTTTTAATCGCAGTTGCCAAGCCCAATAAGCCAAAACTGCTACCAGCAAAGTGCAGGCGGCGGCAAATCACGTTCTGGTGCTCGTTTAAATAAAAGTCGTAAAAATTACTTTTGGTAACGTTGTCTATACTGATAACATCGGTACTTTTTACTGCAATAACCTCATCGCTAACAGTAATCGCTTTTTTGTCGTTTATATTAGCAGACGTTTGAGTTTCTATCTGGGTGGGCTGATTCATTGCAATAACTTCCTCTGTTACTCGTTTATGTAGACAAATAGTTGCCCGTTAGTGCTTAGTTAACGATGAAACGTCTCACTAAGTGAATAACTAAACCATTCTTTTTAAGTTAACTATTAAAGTAAAATTTATAGTTATTGTTAGCAATAGTAAAGGCTAATTGTTACTGCTTAATCATCTAAGTGCATTATAATGTAGCAGAAGTTTATAATAAATATACTCGACAATATATCGTTTAACATAGATATTTTAGTAAATAATAGGTGACCGACTAGGTTAACTTGTCAGTGCTTGGCAGAAATGCTTTAATGGCACGTCATTCCTCATTCATCAGACGTAGAGCTTGAGAGTGGAGATTACTAAGAGCCAGTATTTGTACCAAAAACACGGTTTATTATTTATTCTTACCATCTATCTTATAGGGTAACTATTCTTCTTATGCTCAACACTGACATTATAGATTCACCTTTGGCTGATGATGAATTAATGGCGGCCATCGATATTGGCTCCAACAGTTTTCATCTAGCTATTGCTCGTCTTGATCATGGCGAAGTCCGAAAAGTGGTTTCCATGTCCGAAAAAGTGCAGCTAGCAGCGGGGTTAGACGAGCACAATATATTGAGTGCTGCCGCTGAAAAACGTGGCCTTGAATGCCTTAGCCGCTTCGTTGCGCGTTTGGATTCCGTACCTGCTGCCCGTATACGTATCGTTGCGACGAATGCCTTGCGCCAAGCCAAAAATGCCAATGATTTTATGAAGCGGGCCAATGAGATATTACCCAAACCTATTGAGATTATCTCTGGACGCGAAGAGGCACGGCTGATTTATCTTGGCGTTTCACACACAAATGCCAGTAGTGATAAGCGCTTAGTCATTGATATCGGCGGCGGCTCTACCGAGTTTATTATTGGACAAGCTTTTGATCCAATATTGACTGAAAGCTTGCAGATGGGCTGTGTCGCCTTTACCAAGAGGTTTTTTGCAAACGGGCAAATTACTAAAGACGCCTTTAATAATGCTCTTGCTGGTGCCCGTAAAGAGGTGCTGGCTATTAACGGTCAATACCAAAAGCAGGGCTGGAGTAGTGTGATCGGCTCTAGCGGCACGATTAAGGCGGTACGTAATGTATTGGTGGCAGAAGGATGGGCGGATGAACAAGAGCGCGTGACCTATGAAGGCGTTAAAAAATTAGAAAAACTACTCATCAAAATTGGTGATGTGAACGATATTAATCTAGAAGGCGTCAAAGAGCACCGCAAGGCTGTATTTCCTGCAGGCGTAGCCGTACTACGGGCTGCGATGAAAGTGCTAGGCATTGAGACTATTGCTTACTCTGATGGAGCCCTTCGTGAAGGGGTAATGTATGACATGCTTGGACGCTTGGCGAGTGAGGATGTGCGTGACCGTAGTGTGCTCGCTTTCATTAAACGCTATTCAGTAGACAAGAAGCAAGCTAGACAAGTGGTTAGAACCAGTAAGCATTTATTCAAGCAAGTTAAAAACGATTTGCAACTGACTAGTGAGGACGCTGACATGTTGAGACGTGCAGCATACTTGCACGAGATTGGTCTGGCAATCAGTCACAGTAATTATCATAAGCACAGCGCCTACTTACTTGAGTACTCTGACATTCCAGGGTTCTCTCAAGTCGATCAAAAACGCCTTGCGCAGTTGGTGCTAAATCATAGACGCAAGCTAAAGAGTGATATTCTTGAGCAGACCTGTCAGATCGGCGGTGATGATCTGGTCTATTTATGCTTGCTGTTGAGGCTGGCAGTGTTGGCACACCATAGCCGTAGTGAGTATGAGCTGCCTGATATGCGACTAGTCATTACTGATACCAACTGTTGGCAGCTTACGGTCAGCACCGATAAAAAGCACTATGCGTTTTTGTTTTCAGATCTTTGTGTTGAGATCGAACAATTTGCAAAATGGGGCATCAGGCTCAGGGTTATCGAGGCGACATTACCTGCTTTACCCGCTTAGCTTATTCGCTCAGATTGCCCATTAATGACATTACAAAAGCGCTGTCAGCAGTAATGCCACGGTGTACAAATTGTGCTACTATAAGTTTTATTGAGTTTACAACTGTACTTTATTTATCGGTGTTCTATTTATCAGTATGTTAACTTACAGAGCTTTTTATTTAAATAATGGTTCTACCTAATATTGCATCCTACAAAACGACCAAAAGGGAGACGTCTATGAGTACTGTCTGGGATAGTGTTCAGCTTGCACGGCACGCCAAACGTCCATTATTTATGGACTATGTTAATAATTTATTTACAGAGTTTGATGAATTACATGGTGACCGTGCCTATGCCGATGACAAAGCCATTATCGGTGGTTTAGCACGCTTAGATGGTATGCCTGTTATGGTGATTGGGCAACATCGTGGTCGGAGTACGCGTGAGCGCATTGCCCATAACTTTGGTATGGCCAATCCTGAAGGCTACCGTAAAGTGATACGCCTAGTCAAAATGGCAGAGCGCTTTAATATTCCTGTCATGACTTTTGTAGATACTCAAGGTGCTTACCCTGGTATAGGTGCTGAAGAGCGCGGGCAGGCACAGGCAATCGCTGAGAGCATCGCGGTGTTTTCAAGCTTAAAAGCGCCTATTATCGTTACCATAATTGGGGAAGGGGGTTCAGGCGGTGCATTGGCAATTGGCGTTGGTGATAAAGTAAATATGCTGCAAAACAGTATTTATTCGGTCATCTCACCTGAAGGCTGTGCTTCTATTCTTTGGAAGACGGCTGAAAAAGCGCAAGACGCCAGTGAAGCCTTGAAGTTAAACGCCATTAATCTTTATCAGATGGGACTGATTGATACCGTTATCGAAGAAGGTGAAGGCGCCCATCTTCATCCGCAGCCAGTGATGAATTCGCTCAAAGCGCTTCTTCTTGAGCAGTTAGATGAAATCAAAGATATGGACGCAGACGCTCGTTGTGAGCAGCGTTATGAAAAGCTCAAAACCTTTAATTCAAACGTGATGTTGCCTTGTTAGTGGTTTAGTACAAGGCTGATTCGACGTTAATAGCATTCGATAGCAAGCTTTTAATATCAGACAGTCAACCTTAATGTTAAGATAACAACGTGTCATTTTATGGCGCGTTTTTTCGTTCTAATTTCACATAAATAGGAGTGATTATGACAAGTAGTGCCATCTTGCCACACCCTATTGAGCCAGTAGCAGCGTTGCCAACGGATAATCATTTGGCAAAGGCATTATTAGATAGTATGTCTGATTATGGCAGTCAGCTACACGGTCGGCGTATCTGGCTGGCCTGTAGTGGTGGCCGTGATTCATTAGCATTAGCGGCGCTTTGTGTGCAGTTATATCGACGAGGTCAGTTGCCATTTTTGCCGCAACTATTGCATGTCAACCATGGACTACAAGCGGGCAGTCGCGACTGGGCGGAACATGTTGTGAAGTGGGCACGTAGTCAGCAGCTATCCTGTCATATCTTAACTGCACAAGTAAACGGTCATGACGAGCAAGCCGCGCGGCAAGCACGTTATAACGTGATGCGCGCCCACATCAATCAAGATGATGTGCTGCTTTTAGCCCATCATGCGGATGATCAAGCTGAAACTGTACTGATGCGCTTGATTCAAGGGGCGGGGGTCAAGGGCTTATCGGGTATGCAGGCATGGCGCGTCCAAACCCAAGGGGTACAGCGCAACATATTATGGCGGCCTTGGTTGTCGGTACGCCGCGCCACCATCAGTCGCTATGCTCAGCAATTAAAATTGCCTTATATCGATGACCCTACCAACGACAGGGGCGACAATGTGCGCAGCAGCTTACGTCGCGAGGTACTACCAGCGCTGACCGCTTACAACCCCAATGCCATTGGCAATATTGCGCGTAGTGCACAGCTACTCAACGATGCTCAAGCTATCGTAAGCGCTCAAGCAGCCCAAGACTTGCAACAAGCAACTATTTTTTCGCTGAATTATCCGCCCGTCCAGCGGGTACTGAGTATCGATGCGCTGTACACATTGCCTCTCTATCGGCAGCGGCAATTGTTGCATACGTGGCTTGCGCAAGATGAGCCATTACCGCCCTCTAAACAGCTAATCGATGATGTCTTAAGTTTAATGAAGCGTCATGATCACGATCATCAAACCCAATTAAGCTGGCAAGGACGCAATCAGCAATACAGTGTCCGTCGTTATCGTCAGCAGATGTATCGTCTTAGTAGCGCTTGGCTTAATTGGTTAGTGCTACCCGTTACTGAACAAACCCAAACCTTCCCTCAGCCACGTCTGACTCATGATATTGTTGCTAAAAATAGTTTATTTCAAGATAGCTCAATGGTGATTTTATTGCGTACTAGGCAAGGCGGTCGTTGGCAATTAGAAATTGCGTTTGAGGTTTTGAGACAATTTATAAGCGCAACAGGTGAGATAACGCTTAAAATTGTGCCATTAAGTCGGCAGCAGCGTGTTCAAACAGCGCTAAGCAACCACCCACAAGCAGGGAAAAAACTTTATCAAACGTTGGGTGTGCCTGTCTGGTTACGTGATAGCTTAGTAGTTGTCAGTGCTGTATGCACTCATAAAGATGAGGACCTGCCATTATTGCTGGTATCGCCCTTTGAGAGTTGGGTGCTCGGGGCTAATAAAGCGCTAGCAAACGCTACAAATGATGCTGGTACTTTGATAAGTGCGATTCACAATGTTTTAACTATTGATGACATGGTCAAATAAAGTTTACGTCAAATGTTTTGTCTGTCTTACCATCTTGATATCTACTATTTTGATGTCGTCATAATATTCCTCACTATTTTCGCCATTTTCTATAAAGCCCAGCTTTTTATAGAAATTGATGGCAGCCGCATTAGTAGCTAGTACCCACAAATAAAAGCGTGCGTTAAGAGTAGCGTCTAATATATTTTGCAATGAAGTTTTCATTAATGTACTGCCTATGCCTAGCCCTTGGTAGTCTGGTAAAACGTACAACGTTGTGATCTCATAGTTGTTATTTTCAGCAAAGTACCCAATAAAACCCAAGTGATGATGATGGGCATCATAGGCGAGCCAAACATTGACATTAGGATGAACTATTAATTTTCCCCACATTTTTGTTTTTTCAGACAGGCTGTTTTTATGATCTATATAAGATTTGGGCAATAGATCTACGTAAGCAGCATGCCAACTTTTGACATGGATGCTGGCAATATCTGCAACATCCTCTGGGCAAGCTTGACGTATAAAAAACATCTTTTTACTCCAAAAACATTGAAAAGTAATCTGAAGAACAGGCTTCTTAATATATCAATCAGGCTACAAGAGCGTCTATAATCATTTAGCAGTTGCGGCGGGTTTCATCTCAATTCTACCGTCACCAATTTATCAAACAGCCGTCGTGGCAGTATGGTAGACTAAGTGTCATTTTAGATATTACATCAAATATCACAATGTCTCTTTATACAATGTCTCTTTAAAGGTCTTTAAATTTTGTTAGTAGGAAATAATAATGTCTGTACTAGACAATAAAAAAATCAGTTTTATTGGTGGCGGCAATATGGCGCAAGCACTGATAAGTGGGCTAATTTCCTGCGGTGTCAAGCCAGAGCTAATCACAGTTTCAGCTCCTAGTACTGAGACACGAAAGCAGTTTGCCGATCAGGACATGCAGACGGTTGACGCAAATAACGATCCAAAGGATGCGATCATTGGCGCTGATATCATTGTCCTTGCTGTAAAACCACAGGTCATGAAAAAAGTCGTCAGTGCATTTGCTGATGCTTTAGATGATCAGCTTGTGATTTCAGTGGCAGCTGGATTATCAACTGATGTCTTATCTACGATGATGGGTGGTTATCGTAATATTGTACGGGCAATGCCAAATACCCCTTCTAAAATACAAATGGGCGCAGCAGGACTATATGCAACTGCTGATATCAACGCCGCTCAAAGGCAGCTAGCAACGGCAGTGATGGAAGCTTCAGGTCTAGCCACTTGGGTAGAGGATGAAGCAAACATGCATGCGGTAACGGCCGTTTCTGGTTCAGCACCCGCCTATGTGTTTTATTTTATTGAGTCACTAATTGACGGGGCGGTGGCATTGGGTCTCGATAAAGAGCAGGCCTCAGCACTGGCTATGCAAACGGTATTGGGCGCTGCGACACTGGCAATGGACAGTGAAGATACGCCTGCTGAATTACGTCGCAAAGTGACCTCGCCGAATGGTACTACGCAAGCGGCAATTGAGTCTTTACAAGGTAATGAGGTCGGCCAGCTAATCGCTTATGCTATGCAAGCTTGTTATGAGCGTAGCCAAGCGCTGAGTAAAGAAAACGGATAAATGTATTTTAATAAAAATACTTTAATATAAATACGCCACTGCGGTAATCATTTTTATCAAGAGTGGCACATTGAGTAGCGTTTCATGAACAACACGTTGTTGCAAATTTTTGACTTGATTACCACTTTCGCCATGATGTTGGTATTTATTCGTTTTATGCTGCAGTTTGCTGGAATGGATGCAAGCAACCCTATGATTGCGCCTGCCTATAAAGCCACGCGCATCGTGGATATGTTTGGGCGTATTTTCCCGACGGTCGCTCATGGCCGGATTAGCATTGCTGCGATTATGCTGATGTTCCTCATTCGCCTGGTTGATATCTCTGGTAAATCAGCCTTAATGCATAAAGGTATCGCCCCTGCGCCCTTGTTTTTTGCGGGTACGACAAGCTTGGTTTTAGACTTTTTACGTATGTGCCGCTACCTTGTAATTGGTTCCATTATTGTCAGCTGGATTGTGGTCTTTACCAGATCTGAGCATCCTATCATCGGCATTATTATTAATCTTGCTGAGCCTATCCTTGCGCCGTTTCGCCGCATTACCCCAAATTTGGGCATGCTTGATTTGTCGCCCATGGTTGCATTTTTCGCCTTTTATTTACTTGAGATATTTATTGGGGGCTTGGCGTCAAGCTTTATGCCCATGCTGGGCTAGGCTTATCCTTAAAAACTAACCAGCAGAAAAAAGACGCCCCATGATGAGGCGTCTTTTTTTCTGTCTGTTTTTTAGACAAAGCTGTTTTTATATGAGTTTACTTTTACCTCAATTTTTATTAAAAGTTATAAAGCGATTTGGTATCAATTGCGCGCTGCTATCTTCAGGATGCGGTCTGTCTGCTGCCATCAGCGTTTGCGTAATCCAGCGATCAGCGGCTTTAACGGCTACAATCAACTCGTCACCTATGGCTAAGCGGCCAGCGATAAAACTTGCCAGTGAGCAGCCAGAGCCATGAAATTCGCCCTCTAAGCGCGGCAAGGTGCTTTGGTGTACCATCTCCCCCTGTACGTATAAATACTGCTCGATATCGCCGCTATCAAAGTCGTGAGAGGTTTTAACCAGTACTGCGTGAGCGCCTTGGGCACATAGTTTTTTCGCAGCAGTATGCAAGTCTTTCTCACCGCTCAAAGCGCGTAGCTCATGGGTATTTGGCGTAATCAGCGTCGCATAGGGGAGTAGTTCTCTAAATGCGGTCACCAACGTTTGCTCATCGCCCAAGCTACCACCGCTATTGGCAACTAGGACAGGATCAAGAACAAAGGGGATATTTTCATTAATAGTACGCTTTGCAAACAGGTGTGTCAGCATGGCAATGTTGTCTGTTGTGCCAAGCATACCTGACTTGATGGCGCGAACTGGCAAATCATTCAGCACTGTGGTCGCCTGATCTCTTACCAATGGCGCTGGACAGGCCTCAAAACCAAATACCTGCTGCGAGTTTTGTATCGTAATAGCTGTACAGGCCACCGCAGCATGGCCGCCTGCCGCGCCAACCGCTTCGATGTCAGCTTGTAACCCTGCACCACCTGAGGGATCCAGCCCAGAAAAACACAATACCACTGGTCGCATAACCCTTCCTTTTATTTATCCTATCATGAATCATAAATACTATAGCCATCTACCGCCAAAAAAGCCATAGCCATTAGATTCAATAAATTAGCAGTAAAAATTAAAAAATTTGACTTTTCATGGCTAAAATAGGCGATTTTTATGTTTAGAGAATAATAAAACCTTTTAAATCGATTTTTATAATAAAAGCCGCATTAAATCTGTAGACAACGCTTGCAATTCGTTTTGGCTTTGCTATAATACCGCCCACGGCATAAGACGTATCATTAGCATCGATACTGTATTTAAAAGAATATTTGTTTAAAAATCATTTTTTATAAATATTTTGATAAGTGTCTTAAATCGTTCGGTGAAGTGGGTGAGTGGCTGAAACCAGTTCCCTGCTAAGGAACCATACGTGTAAGCGTATCGAGGGTTCGAATCCCTCCTTCACCGCCATTTATTGAGTTATTAGTAGAGTCATAACGCAAAAATCAGTGTTTAATATTTTATTGGTATTCAATTCAAGGATAATTTGAATTTAGCTTATAAAAATGTTGACACAAGCGATATTATCTATATAATGACCAACCTAATTTACTGCAATTGTTATACATGACGCAGTAGATAATGTGCAAAGTACGCGCTTGTAGCTCAGTTGGATAGAGCACTTGGCTACGAACTAAGGGGTCGGGAGTTCGAATCTCTCCAAGCGCACCATTTGCATACTAGCTTATTTAAGCTAAAACTAAATTAATCGCCTGTCTTACGACAATTTGGCGATTTTTTTATGTTCACTATTTTTATCTGATCTCTATTTTCTTTTAAGTTCTCTTAAATGTCCTATTTCTTTGTGAGTCATCTTTCATCATAAAGTACGATAAGAGTCTGAATTACGGTACAATAGCAGCACTATTCATTGCTTGCTACGAGCTTGTATCATGTCAAAAAGACTCTCGAAAACAGCGGTTCAGCAAAAGTTTGGGCGAAACGCTTCTTTAGCGCCTAATCCTAACGCTGAAGAGCCCACTATTGCTAAACCAACGGCACGAGTCGCCGCTATTATTTATGATGGCATGTTAATCTTGGCATTGTTATTCTTAGTAGGGACAGTGTTGACGGTCATAGGAACGCTACTAACCATGGAGACAGGAACACAGTCACAAGAAGCTCGGTCGCTGCCGACATGGTATCAAAACGTCATTATGACCCCCTCTTTCATTTTAACCTTAGTAGGATTTTACGGTTTGTTTTGGCGCCGTGGTGGTCAAACGCTGGGGATGCAAACGTGGCGACTCAAGACTGTCAACAATAGCGGTCATCTGCTAAATTGGGGTCAATCGTTTAAACGTATTCTAGCCGCTTGCTTAATGCCGCTCATCTTTGGCGTTATCGGAGGTTTGATTGGCGGTTCACGCGCTGTGATATTGACCAGTGCTTTTTTAGGATTGATCTTTAATTATGTGTTTTGTTTATTCAACCGTCGTGGCCTTGCTGTACAAGATATGTTATCCAATACTATTACGTTAAAGATGCCAAAAGCAGAGAATGAAGGGCTATGGCGGGTTATTAGAAACCGTAAGAAGAGCAAATAGCAAGTCATGTTGATTTGTATTATCTACTAAGTTAAATTTGAATAAGTTGCACGTTAAGACGTCGCATGTTAATACTTTGCACGTCAAACAGTTACATGCTAACCGTTTTTATTAACCAAAAAGTATAGCCTACGAAGGACAGCACTAAAGTAGCGCCTGATAAGCGGCCAAATTGACGCTTAGTGGTAAAGGCAAAGACACATAGAGCAAATAATAATAGCGTCAATAGCCCCATTGTCAATACGTCACGCGATAAAATGATAGGGTTGGCAGTAATTGGTGCAATAAGTGCTGCTAAGCCCACGACTCCTAGGGTATTAAAGATATTAGAGCCAATAATATTACCCAGCGCCATATCATGCTCACCTTTACGAGCCGCTGACAAGCTTGCCACCAATTCTGGCAACGATGTCCCAACGGCAACAACTGTTAAGCCAATAATGAGCTCACTCAAACCCCAAAACGTTGCAAGCTCGACCGCGCCCCAAACAATAGCGCGTGAGCTTAATACTAGCATCAGTAGACCGATAAACAATCCACCCAAGCCACGTGCTAAGGTTGGTTCTATATAGCCTGAGTCTTTGCTACCTGCCAGACTACTGCTCAAGTTGCCCTCATCTTTGTACTCCTGCTCATATTCTATACTGCCCTTGCGTAGGCTCAGCACAATTTGAAAACCTAATACGAGCACTAGTAACACTATCAATACGATACCGTCAGTATAACTCAGCATTCCATCACGTAGCTGCCATGCTGATACAGCCGTTACCAGTAATAGTAATGGCATATCACGTTTAATAATGCTTTTACGGATAATAATTGGGCTTATTAGTACCGTTGCGCCTAGTACCAGCGCAATATTGATAATGTTGGAGCCATAAGCATTACCTAGTGCCAACTCAGGACTGCCTTGTAGTGCTGCTAATACTGACACTACCATCTCAGGTGCTGACGTTCCTAAACCTAATATTAACACTCCTATTAAAAAGCTTGGCACTCCTAACTTTTTTGCTAATATGGTTGCTCCATCGATAAAGACATCAGCACTCCAAACTAAAATTGCTAGACCGATCAGTATTGCAATGACTGCTAACCACATGAGTGTAGTTTCCTATCAAAAATTGAGTTAATCTTTCCGTTAAAAAACATAATCAACTGACATAAAAAAAGCCGAACCCTCAGTTAGGTTCAGCTTTTATATTATCATAGGTTATGTTTTGTAATAAAAAAAACTTGATTAAATAGTTGTTTAATTTAGTTTTATTTAACAGTAGTTAATCTCACCTTTCATCAGTATCAATGATACGTCTTCATTTGCCTATTAGCCTGGTTGCTTATCAAGCAACTTGTACCGGAATAATATTGGCGGTGTCCTTAACGGTATTATCTTCATTACAATAAACTAGTTTTGGCTGATAGGTCTCGGCTTCCGCTTCATCAAAGTGAGCGTAAGCACAAATGATGACGATATCACCTAGGTCAGCCATATGAGCGGCCGCACCATTTAATGAGATAATGCCAGAGCCCGCTTCAGCCCGAATGGCGTAAGTGCGAAAGCGTTTGCCATTGGTGACATTGTAAATATCGATAGATTCGTTTTCACGTAGACCAGCAAGATCTAGCAAATCACCATCGATACCGCACGAGCCTTCATAGTGAAGCTCCGCATGCGTGACGCGGGCACGGTGCAATTTGCATTTAAGCATATTAAGTAGCATGAAGGGCATCCTTAGCGTAAAAAGTAATCAGTCAATGGGGGCGCATACGTTAGAATTAAAGTTCAAGGCCAGTTATAGAACATAAAAGTTAACCATGCATACCCATCTAACACCGTAAGCATTGCTGCTAAATAAACGGTATCATACCGCTCAGTCAGGCAGTTTAAAACCATTAATTTGCGAACGCGCGCGTTCAATATCGCCATCTAATAATAAAGGTAGCGCCTCAAAAGCTGCTGTTAGCGCGCTATCGATAGCGATTTGCTCATCAGGTGAAGCTTTTGAAAGCACATGCCCGCTGACTTTAGATTTATGGCCTGGATGCCCAATACCGACACGCAGGCTATGAAAATCATTGCCAATATGCGGGGTGATATCACGCAGGCCGTTATTACCACCATGACCACCATCGGTTTTGAGCTTGATACTACCAGCTGGAATATCTAGCTCATCATGTGCAATGAGCAACTCATTATTATCGATACCATAAAAATTTACCATAGGAACGACGGACTCACCAGATTTATTCATAAAGGTAAGTGGCATGAGTAATCGCACATAATGACCATGAATTTGTCCACGTCCAGTCACGCCATGAAATTTTTTATCAGGGGTAAGGGGAATATTAAATTGCTGTGCTAAGTGATGGACGAACCAAAAACCAGCATTGTGGCGCGTAAACATATACTGCTGACCAGGATTGCCAAGACCGACGATAAGTTTTATGGACATGACTATACTCTGCTTTGATGGAATAGATTATGAACAAGAGATCAAAAAAGAACTTTATGAGAAATTAAGACGCAAACATTGAACACTATTTTAACCTTTACAAATAGCACTTACAAAAACAGCAGGAGATAGTTATCCCCTGCTGTTTTTTGTTACCAGTACAAAAGCTGACAACTACTTCTATCACGCATCAAAGCGTTTATAGAGCAAAGACTTTAACTTACTCTTCGCCGTCTTTGTCTTCATTATCGGCTTCTGCGCCTTGCTCAGTGGCAGGTACATCAGCGGCATCAACCTCATCTTCAACTTCTTCATCAACTTCTTCAAGCGTTGGTGGCAACATGTTAACGATCGTGCGATCGTGCGCATCTTCCATATCAAGATCAAAGATAATCACGCCCTCAGGTAATTTGATGTCTGATAGACGGAACAGATCACCAATCTCCATACCTGATACGTCAACTTCTAGGTATTCAGGTAGCTGTGATGGTAAGCAGACGATTTCGATGTCAGAAACTAGGGTAGATAAAATACCGCCAGCTTTAATACCAGGCGCTTCTTCACGACCAGCAAAATGCACAGGAATGTTCATGTTGATTTTCTGACCTTTCACAATGCGCTGAAAGTCAGCATGCATTGGGAAACCTTTAGCAGGATGACGCTGCAAGTCTTTGATAACGACTTGATGCGATTCGCCATCGACATTTAAAGTCAAGATATGCGAGAAGAATGCTTCAAATTCAAGTGATTTGACTAGCTCGTTGATCTTAATAGAGATAGCGGTTGGTTCTTCACCACCACCATAAATGATAGCAGGAACTAGATTCTGCTTACGTAGGCGGCGGCTCGCACCTTTACCTTGTTTTTCAGCAGAACGATCAACTGCGCTTAATTCAAAATGATTAATGCTCATGGATATAATCCTATAAAAAGAGTAATGAAGTGTCCGGTCATAAAAAAGTGGATTTGCGACCAATCCACTAATGCGTGATGACAGCTATACATACATAGAAGCCATAAAAAACAGCTACTAACTATAAGCTTCGCTATTCGCTAATGATAACCACTTGTAACGATATCAATCATCAAAGCAGTCATCATCTTGCCTGATCAGCACTTTTGAGAATACTGACCGCGCCTAATAACGCTAAATACAACAGATAATAAGCAAAAGGTCAGTATAGGCGCGCATTATACGTGGTTTTGTAACAATAATAAAGGCTTAGGCATAAATATAGCGCTAAGAGATCCCTCTTGGCGCTATACTTACCAATCGATTTAGGCCAGCAATGCTGTCAGTAACCCAATAAATTATCCAGACAGTAGAATAACAAGCCCCTAGGTGCTAAGCATCAAACATGGCACTGATAGATTCTTCATTATTGATACGGCGTAAGCTTTCAGCAAGCATGGGTGCGATACTAACTTGACGAATTTTGCTACAAGCTTGTGCTGCAGGTGACAGTGGAATAGTATCCGTCACGACGATCTCATCAAGCGCTGATTCACTGATGTTTTTGAGCGCATTGCCTGAGAGGACAGGGTGGGTAATATAAGCTAATACGCGACGTGCGCCGCTCTCTTTTAGGGCTTCTGCTGCTTTGCACAAAGTGCCTGCCGTATCGACCATATCATCAACAATGACGCAGTCACGGTCACGAACATCACCGATGATGTGCATCACTTGTGACTCATTGGCACGAGCGCGGCGCTTATCAATAATAGCTAGATCAGTATCACCCAATTGCTTGGCCATGGCACGCGCGCGAACGACACCGCCCACATCAGGCGACACCACCATGATGTTGTCATAGTCTTGTTTTTTGAGGTCATTTAACAGAACTGGGGTTGCATAGATATTATCAACAGGAATATCAAAGAATCCTTGGATTTGATCTGAGTGCAAATCGACCGTCATGACGCGATCAATGCTTACGATATTGAGCATATCAGCGACGACTTTAGCCGAGATAGGTACGCGAGCTGAACGTGGGCGACGATCTTGACGAGCATAACCAAAGTAGGGCATCACTGCAGTAATACGGCCTGCACTTGAACGACGCAGCGCATCGGCCATCATCATAATTTCCATCAAGTTGTCATTGGTGGGTGCACAGGTAGGCTGCATAATAAACACATCTTTACCGCGGACGTGTTCTTTGATTTCTATAGCGATTTCACCGTCAGAAAAGCGCGTAACGTCAGCTTTACCAAGAGGAATATGTAGGTGGTCGGCTACGGTTTTCGCAAGTTCAGGGTGGGCATTACCTGTAAAAATCGCCAAATAAGGCATGACTGAAGTCCTATTAATTGACTCAAGCAGCGACCGCTAAGCAGTGTCTAACTGCTCAAATAAAGAAAAGTGTGAGGAACGTTGGATACTCGTATTACAGAAAATGGCAGGGGTAGCTGGACTCGAACCAACGGATGTCAGGATCAAAACCTGATGCCTTACCAACTTGGCTATACCCCTGTAATGTTTAGGCTTACTAAGCATTGATTGCTAATATAACGATATAGAATATTAGCGTAATGCTACTACCTAAGAGACCGTCTAAAGAACGACGTTCCCTAACGGTGTTCGTTGCGAACTATACCGAAATTGGGAGGGTGTTGTCAATTACTATAAGATAAGTCGCTATGAATAACAGTAGTTATTATCGCTATAGATTGAACAATACACTTAAAAAATGGCAGGGGTAGCTGGACTCGAACCAACGGATGTCAGGATCAAAACCTGATGCCTTACCAACTTGGCTATACCCCTATTGTGGCGACCTATTATAAGTAAAATTTCAGATTTTGCAAGTCATTTGCGCCTTTTTCTGGCTTTTATTCGAAACTAAATTATTTAGCCTAAAGGAGTTACCACTCTACCACTCATAAACACTGCAGGTTCCGTCAAACAAGCCGTATTCTCTAGGTCTTCAATGACATATTTACCTTTTTTAAAATTTATAAGATGGCTTGTATCTAAAAATAGTCTAACTAGGAAGTAAATATATGTCGAGTTGATAGTGGTTTGATTTACTTTAGAACTGACCTTACAAACTTCCAACCACATAACCCGTACAAGGCGCATCTGCAATCCATGTTTCCAACAGTGCCTTATCGGTAATACTTGCAGCCAACGGCAAAAATACCGCGCTACCAGACCCAGTCATGCGTGCTGCGCCCAGTGCTTGTGATTCTAAGCCTTGCAAATAACATAAGGCTTCTTCAACGGCAGGAGCAAGACTGGTAACTACGGGTGTAAAGACATTTTGGTAAGGCGCAAGTAGATTTTGCATATAATCATTACACTGGCTTTTAATGGTTTCAATCGATAGCGACGCAATATCACGTTGTAATTCAGGATGTGCAAACAGTTTAGCGGTATTGACGTGTGCATCAGGCGTTAAAACTAAATAACGCTGATTGGGAAAGTCAATGGCGGTTAGCTCCTCGCCAATGCCCATGGCAATGGCGTCCTGCCCAAAGATAAATATCGGTACATCAGCACCAATTGTGGCAGCGATTTTTATCAGCGTATTTTGAGTAAAGTTAAATTGCCAAATCTCATTTAATGCTAATAGAGTAGTAGCGGCGTTAGAAGAACCGCCACCCAACCCAGCCCCCATGGGTAAGTGTTTGTCTAAGGTAATGCGAACTGGTGATAGATGCTTAGGTAGCTTAGTTGCTTGGATAGCAGACGCTAACAAGGCGCGTGCGGCTTTAAAGATGAGATTATCTTCTATGCTAGCAGTGACCGCGTCTGCGCCTGCTAATGTTAGTAGCTGATTACACAGCTTATTAGCATCGGACATATCCATTGTAATTGCTAGCGCTTCATCTGCTACCAAAAAATGCAGATAATCACCCCAATCAAGCAAACGAAATACCGTCTGTAAATTATGATAGCCGTCTACACGTTTGCCAACAATATGTAAAAACAGATTGATCTTTGCAGGCGATAAACGGCTAATGACTGTATTAGAAGGCGTATTGTGTTGAGTCATAGATAGCGGC
>JARIAA010000075.1 GCA_029264635.1 Psychrobacter sp.
CTAAGGCTGAATTCCAAGAGTCGCGCAAACCTGCTAAAGTCATCCAGTCAATAGCTGATATCCTCAATGAACCATTAGTTTTAAACAACTCTCCAGCTTTTCTAGCATCAAAAGGCTTAATATTTAACTAGTTTATTGTAGTCTCACCATCTTTCCAAAGCTCTGCTACTGCTTGTTTATAAAGGTTTGGACGATCGATAAGTAAACAATAAAAAAGAGTCGCTGGCCCACATAATGAAGACACTCGTTGATGTGGAAATGTCTTAAGCGCTAATCTATCCATAAGCTCTTGATTCACTTTCGCTTTGGTAAAGGGGTCTTTAGGATCATTTAAAGGATGCTGTCTCGATATAAAAGGTCTTGGTGTAATGTTGGTAGATACCGATGCCCCTTTTCCTGAGGCGGTTCCTGAGGTGCTATGACTCATTCAAACACCCCTAAATCTCTTTGCTACTCTAAATCTAATTTAACGTCATACTCATCTTTGGTATCAGAATAAAAAAGCTCAGTCCAACCCTCTGCGTCTGTTTTACCTTTATATATTTTACCGCTGGTTTTGTTTATTGCTTCATAGTCGATGTTCACGTAAGGAATATCGTCGTCAGTCTTAAACTAAAAGGTAATGTCATGCTTGGACATGACTCGATTGCAATACTCTTCAGCTTTTCGTCTGAGGTCCTCTGCTTGCTCAACTTCAAATATTTCAAAGTCCGACTCGGCAAACGACTGCTGAATAGCGATGAGCTTAGCGCCGCAGCTAGTGATATCGCCGCCGCGTGCGATCGGTGCGCCGTCTACAATAAATGAAGGATCGCCTGTGAGAATAGTGGTAACTTTTTTACACTTTTTGCAAATGACCTTGTCGCCTTTACGTGAGACTTGTACACCATTATTGTGCGTGGTATGCGGTGAACCTGTAATAACTTCACCGCCATGCGTAGTGGTCGCGCCAACGGTAATATAGGCTGCCATGATATTGTCCTGAAGATTTTGCTTGCTATGTTAAATACCTACTTCTGTAGTCATTAAGCTTTAACGTAGTAGAGTATTAAACCAAACAAAAATCAATCAATAAAAACCTACCAAATAGCGCTCAACCACAACCTCAGCTTGAGCGACCAAAGCGGCTGAATACCTGTCAACCCTTGTGTCATCTCACCCTCTTTTAAGATGACATATGAAGGCGTGACTTGTCCCTGCCAATCGGCGAAGATGCTGCCTTCTTGATCGTTAATCGTTGTAAAATCATAATCGTGCTCATTGAGATAAGTATTGAGTTCTTGATCGGAGCCTGATTTAATGGCAATGGTGACTACTGGATAATTGCTAGTGTTGCTAAGCTTATGAATAGTCGGAGAAGTGACACTACAAATCGGGCACCATGTACCCCAAAAATAGATGAGCGTTGGTTTATCCGTACTCATAGCAGCTAAATCAACTGCCTGCCCTTGATAATCGGTTAGTTGCAGCTGCGGATTAGCGGGCATGACGGGTTGTCGCCACCAGTTAATCGCAGTGTATACGATGATAAAAACCAAGCCGTATAGCAGCACAGTCTTTAGCACTGACAGTAACTTTTGTTTTGGAGTCTTCTTAGGTTTTATGATTGTCTCTTCAGTGTTAGTAATCATCACATCCGCTTTTTTAGGCAAAAATAAACGGCTGAATGGGCAGCCGTTTATTCAAACATTCACTTAAAGATTTTATGTGAACGCTTAAGACTTTTGTGCACGATTTTGTAATGGATCGCCCAATAATACGCTACCAGAATTTTCACGACGCTCCTCGTCACTCAGCTTACTGGCTGGTATTTTAGCTTTTCGCTTCCATTTAAGGCTGAATAAATCGTCACGGCGATCAATTAAGTTGTGCACTGAACCTTCGTTACGCACATGAATCAGCTTATCTAAGTTCAAATCGGAGAAGAATACCATCTCGGTATTAGGCGTCGTTTCCGCAATAATGGCATCATGCGGAAAAGCAAAATCTGATGGCGAAAAAATAGACGACTGAGCATATTGGATATCAAGGCTTTCAAATTGCGGTAGGTTACCAACCGAGCCGCAGATCATCACATAGCATTCGTTTTCAATTGAACGCGCTTGTGCACAATGACGCACACGCAAATAACCATTTTGAGTATCTGTCCAAAACGGTACGAACAAAATGTCCATATCATCAAGCGCCATTAAACGGGCAAGCTCAGGAAATTCAATGTCATAACAAACCAAAATACCGATGCGACCTGCATCTGTATCAAACACTTTGACTTCATCACCACCTTCAATAACCCAAGCACTACGTTCATGCGGTGTTATATGAATTTTGCGCTGCTCTTCAACCGTACCATCACGGCGACATAGATAACTGACGTTATACAACGTGTCATCTTCATCAATTAATGGCATAGAACCACTGATAACGTTGACGTTGTAGCTGACTGCTAAGTGTGAGATTTCATTTTTGAACCATTCGGTATAACCGGCCAAAAGCGAATGGCGACGTTTTGATCCGTCGATTCACAGAGTCCCATCAGTGGTGCGTTAAAAAACTCTGGTAAACAGGCGAAGTCGGAGTTGTAATCGGCCATGATATCGACGAAAAACTCAACTTGTTGCAATAATTCCTCAGGAGATTCAACTTCACGCATCTGCCATTGGATACCGCCAATACGTACCTCAGATTTACGGGTATTGGGCTTATAATCTTGCGGCTCATAATAAATATTGGCCCATTCAAGCAAAGTTGCAAAGCCTTTTGACTGCGCATCATCTGGCAGGTAGGCGGTCAAAATCCGCTTGACGATAAAACCATTGGACAATTGAAAAGAGAGCGCTGAGTCATGAATCTCACGCGATTCAACAGCGTCTATATATTCGCCAGGCGTCAGATCTTTATGATTATGATAATTTGGGATACGGCCCCCTGCTAAAATAGCGCGGAAGTTCAGCTGGCGGCAAAGCTCTTTACGAGCATCATATAACCTACGGCCTAATCGATAGCCACGATATTCAGGATCAATAAGCGCATCTAAGCCGTAAATCGCATCACCTTCTGGATCGTCTCTGATAATCTCTTTATGACCAATAAGATCGTCATAGGTATGCGGGTTAGAGAACTTGGCATAATCGACACGCATGGACAGGACGATACCGATAAGTTCGTCATGGTCAAATAGCGCAATCTGACCTTCAGGAAAAGCATCGATTAGAGTGTTGATAGTGGTCTTTGACCAGGCACCACCCAAATTTGCATACACGCGATCCATCAATGTTTTTAATTGGGGATAATCTTTTTTCTTAATCTCAGCAATTGTAAGATGAAAGTCATCTAATTTTTCTATTTTACTCATGATATTCCTGTTTTAGGTATTTGCGAACGTCAAGTCATTGAACCAAGACTCGGATAAGTGCTTAGTCATCGTTGTCATAGTAGATTTTTGTGTAACGATGGTCATAAAAATATACCAATCATTGTATATAATCGTTACAATCATTTATTGTTGTCTATGCAATAGCTTATTAACGCCTTGTTGATTGCTTAATCACTACCTAGATAGAGACTATTTATAGTTTTGCAACGCTAAATTTAAACATCGATAGACTGACTAATCGTTAGCTGTAAATAAATGTTTGCTATTTAATGAAATCCAATCTTCTATGCACAAAAGTAAGTACTAAATATAGGTTAAGACCCCTTACTAATTTCTTAAGACTTTTTTACAGCAAATATTTTATCAAGACAGACGGGGAATGACAGTCCGACGTGGTAACTATTTGCTACGTTTTTGTGAATTGGCTGAGAGGATATGGTTACTTTCGATGTTATCCTATGTATTTGCTCAGTTTTACTTTTCATTCGCGTAAGAACATTATTTTAGGGTTTGCTATGCCTTTGCAACAAATTGATACGGCTAACTTTTTAAAAAATACCCAAGAGTCGGCATTGATTCAGCTGGTCTATGTTAGTAGTGTGACTTTTAAAAGTCGTATAAAGACCTCGATATTTGATGAGGTAGAAGAGCATTCTCGCGACCATAATGAAGCTCGTGGCATTACTGGGATTTTGTGTTATGGTAATGGAGAGTTTTTACAGTGCATAGAAGGCAGCAAAAAAGAAGACCTTACGTTACAAGAACGTATTTTTGCTGATACTCGCCATAAAAACATCAAGGTGCTCTTAATACGAGCTATCGAGCAGCGTAGCTTTAGTGATTGGCGCATGCGCCTGCTATTTTTGGAGCGTTGGCTATGGTCACCTGCGACCAAGCAACAAGCAGCCCAGTTGTCGTCCTATCTGCCCTTTAGCCCTCACGGCTGGTCACCTAAGCGCACCGAGCAGTTTCTGCAAGTCATCAAAACCTTTGAGACGCCGCCCCATATCAAAGCTGCTGGCATCACCTATAACGCACTGGGTAATATGATTCATCATATCGCCGCGCCTCATCAAGCGTTTTTAGTAGTTCAAGGTCTGTTGAGCTTATTGATTATCGCCGCTGTGCTGCTCCTTTATTTATAAGACTAATCAGTAAATTACTCATATCACCACAAAATTGCTACAAAATCGATGCTACGCTTAGCCGTGTAGCGCCGATTTTTATACGCTTAATATCTATAAATATTTACTTAAACCGATTATTACATGTCAAAAATCTTGCCGCGATTCATAATATTATTTGGGTCAAAGACTTTTTTGATCGCCCTTAGATACTCAATTTCAGTCTCGCTGCGGCTATATTGCAAATAAGGCTTTTTAGTCATGCCAACACCGTGTTCAGCAGATACTGACCCACCATACTTTTGTACAGTTTCAAACACATATTTATTCACTATCTGACATTCGGTAAAGAAGTCATCTTTACTCATGTTTTCTGGCTTTAAAATATTTAAATGTAGATTACCATCACCAATATGACCGAACCAGCACACTTCAAAGTCAGGATAATTGCTGCTAAC
>JARIAA010000160.1 GCA_029264635.1 Psychrobacter sp.
ATATGACCTGGCATGATACCGATTTTACATTCGCCTGGCGTGATGACACCTGGACAGTTAGGACCCACTAGGCGTACATCACCTGCTTCTTCAAGATAGCGTTTGGCTTTTAGCATATCGATAGTTGGTACGCCTTCGGTGATGACGACGATTAGCTTTACGCCTGCATCGATTGCCTCAACGATAGAATCTAGTACGAATGGTGCTGGCACATAGATCACTGAAGCGTCAGCATGTGTTTCCGCCATCGCTTCTGCCATCGTATCAAATACTGGCAGACCTAGATGCGTCTGACCGCCTTTACCTGGCGTGACACCGCCGACGACTTTTGTACCATATTCGATGGCTTGTTCAGAATGGAACGTACCATTTTTACCAGTAAAACCTTGTACCAATACTCTGGTGTCTTTATCGATTAATACACTCATTATGTTATCCTTGTATTCGGTTGTCTTGTAATAGCGGCTCTCTAGCTCATTTATTATTAAATGCTAATAACTTTTTATACTAAAAAGCGGCTACAACACTTTGACTTATATACTTAAGCAGCTGTTTTTAAGCGCTCATGTTTATAGAATTACGCTTTTACAGCTTCGACAATTTTTTGCGCAGCGTCTGCCAGACCCTGAGCTGACGTCAGCTCTAAACCCGACTCTTCTAGAATCTGTAAGCCTAATTCAGCGTTGTTACCTTCGAGGCGTACGACCACAGGTACTTTAACGTCAACTTCTTTAATAGCAGCGATAATGGCTTCGGCGATCATGTCGCAACGTACGATACCGCCAAAGATATTAATAAGAACGCCTTCGACACTGCTGTCCTCTAAAATAATTTTGAACGCTTCAACCACGCGATCTTTGGTTGCACCGCCGCCCACGTCCAAGAAGTTAGCAGGCTTGCCGCCATACAGTTTGATGATATCCATCGTAGCCATTGCAAGACCCGCACCGTTCACCATACAACCGATGTTAACTTCTAGAGCAACATAGTTTAGGTCAAACTCAGCCGCTTTAAGCTCACGCTCATTTTCTTGTGTTTTGTCTTGTAGGGCTGCGATTTTCGGCAAACGATATAATGCGTTTGAATCGATACCGATTTTGCCATCAACACAAACGATCTCGCCATTTTCACGAACGGCTAGTGGGTTGACTTCAAGTAAAGCAAAGTCATTTTCGATAAATGCCTGATAAGCGCCCGTCATGATTTTTACAAACTGATTGATCTGCTTGCCCTCAAGACCTAACTTGAATGCGACATCACGCGCTTGATAAGGCATGAGACCGACTAATGGATCGACACTGACTTTAAAGATTTTTTCTGGGGTCTCGTTAGCCACTTCTTCGATATCCACGCCACCTTCGGTCGATGCCATGAAGGTTACGCGGCGCGTAGAACGATCAACGACCGCACCAAGATAGAGCTCAGTCTGTACTGGGTACATATCTTCTGCAACCAATACGAAGTTCACTGGTTGACCATCAGCGTCCGTTTGGAAAGTGACTAAATTAGTACCGATGAGCTCTTCAGCTACCTGTTTGGCTTCTTCGCGAGTTTTAACAACTTTTACACCGCCAGCCTTACCGCGGCCACCAGCATGTACTTGCGCTTTAATCACCGCCATATCTGTTGGGGTTTTATCAAAAGCGGCCGCTGCTTCGTCGCCACTATGGGCGATAATGCCTTCTTGAATGGGCAATCCGTAGCTTTTTAGTAGCTCTTTTGCTTGATATTCATGTAAATTCATTGATTGTATCCTTTATTTTTTACTATCATAAAAAGTGAAAGTAAGCGTGCAATGATATGAATCTTGCACGCTTACAGCCGTAGCAACAGCACTTATAAAAATAGGATTTATAATAACTATAAGGGCTTTGCGTCGGTCAATTTATACCTTGAGCGTGATGTAGTCTTTAATGACTACTTACGCTTTTTACGCTGGATGGCATGAATTGCACGGCCGTCTGCTGACAAGGCAGCTTCGTGTACGGCTTCTGATATCGTTGGATGCGCGAATGTCATCAGCTGCAAATCTTCGATACTAGAGACAAATTCCATCGCGATCATACCTTGATGGACGATATCGCCCGCCCCAGCAGAGATCGCATGCATACCAAGCAGACGATCGGTTTTAGCGTCAGCAACCACTTTGATCGAACCTTGCGCTTCACTTTGCGCAAGCGCACGACCGTTAGCCGCTAGGTTAAATGAGCCTGTTTTGACTTCATAGCCCGCTTCAGTGGCTTCTTGCTCATTTAAGCCAACCCATGCGATTTCAGGATGCGTGTAAATGACATTGATAATGGTGTCATAGTTGACCTGAGCTTTTTCGCCATGAATACGCTCAACCGCCATCATGCCCTCTTCCATTGCCTTATGGGCAAGCATAGGACCACGGACTAAGTCACCGATGGCATATACACCATCAAGATTGGTCTGACACTGATCATTGACATCGATAAGACCACGCTCAGTCAAGCTAATACCACTATTTTCACCAAGCAGTTTTTCAGAATACGCACGGCGACCGACACAAACGATTAGCTTATCAAAACGCTCCTCGCTTGACTCGCCTTTGCTTTCGCTAGTCACAACGACTTCATCACCTTGGACGTCGGCATTGGTTACTTTAGTATCGACACGGATATCAAGACCTTGCTTTTTAAACATCTTGCGTGCTTCTTTAGCCATGTCTTTATCAGCCGCTGCTAAAAATTCAGGAAGCGCTTCATAGACGACGACCTCGCTACCCAAACGACGCCAGACTGAACCAAGCTCAAGACCGATCACGCCTGCACCGATCACGCCTAGACGCTTAGGTGCTTCCGTGAAATCAAGCGCGCCAGTAGAGTCAACGATACGATCTCCGTCAGTTTTGGCAACTGGGATCTCGATCGGTACAGAACCTGCCGCTAAAATCACATTTTTAGCAGTAATCGTGCTTTCTGCTTCGTCTTCTAAAGCAACAAACTTAACTTGTTTATCGCTGCCCGTGCCATCAACCAATGTGCCCCAGCCTTGTAGCCAGTCAACGCCATTACCTTTTAATAATGCTGCTACACCGCCAGTTAACTGCTTAACGATACCTTCTTTACGCGCTATCATTTGTTCGATATCGATAGACACGTCGCCTGTACTAATGCCGTGCTCATCAAGATCATGTTTGGTCGCCTCATAACGATGCGAGCTATCTAATAGAGCTTTTGAGGGAATACAACCAACGTTTAAGCAAGTACCGCCAAGAGCAGGCTCACCTTTATAGATACGTTTTTCGATACAAGCAACGCTCATACCAAGCTGACCTGCGCGAATAGCTGCTTCATAACCACCAGGACCGCCGCCAATGACGACTAAATCATAATTGTCTTTCATAGATCGTTCCTATTGTTAATGTTATTTATCGTTCAAATTATTATTGATGTCATAAATTATTAAATCGTTTTTGTAGCTAATACGCTACTGTAGTCAGATTTACTTATCTTAGCGCATCTCTTGACCCAATGCCTAAAAGGCAAAAAATGCCAAAAGCGGCAAAACAATGTCTTATGACAAAAGTAAAAAGCTTGTATCAGCGGTTGCCAATACAAGCTTAGAAGCTTATATGTCTAGTAGTAGCATAGCTGGATCTTCAACCAATTCTTTAATAGTGACTAAGAACTGTACCGCCTCTTTACCATCGATCATACGGTGATCATAAGATAGCGCAAGGTACATCATTGGTAGAATTTCAACCTTACCATCGACTGCCATGGGACGATCATTGATCGCATGCATACCTAAGATAGCAGTTTGTGGTGGATTCAAGATAGGCGTTGACATGAGCGAACCAAAGACCCCGCCGTTTGAGATAGTAAACGTACCACCAGTCATCTCATCAAGACCAAGCTTACCATCTTGTGCTTTACCGCCAAGCTCACGGATTTTACTCTCAACATCTGCCATGCTCATCTGGTCAGTATCACGCAGAACAGGGACAACCAAACCACGGTCTGATGATACGGCTACGCCAATATCATAAAAGCCATGATAAACGATGTCATCGCCATCGAGTGACGCGTTTACTGCTGGGAAACGTTTGAGCGCTTCGGTCGCCGCTTTTACAAACAATGACATAAAGCCTAGACGTACGCCATGACGCTTTTCAAACTGCTCTTTGTACTTAGCGCGCATGTCCATCAATGGCTTCATGTTTACTTCGTTAAACGTCGTTAGCATTGCCGTATCTTGTGACGCTGATAATAAACGCTCAGCAACACGCTTACGTAGGCGTGTCATTGGTACACGTTTTTCAGTACGCTCACCTGTTGATTCAGCAACTGGACGACCGCTATCAGATTTGATAGAAGAATCAGCTTTTAGCTTTGGATCCGCCATATCGCTCTTAGTGACACGGCCATCACGTCCACTGCCTTCGACGTTTTTAGGATCAACGCCAGACTCTTTAGCCGCTTTACGTACTGCTGGGCTTTGATCTTTGTGATCGTCTTCGCTAGCATCTTTTTTGTCAGTCACTTGTACAGGCTCGCCACCATCCGTTGCTTGCTTGTTAGCGTCAGCTTCTGGCTTTTTTTGTACAGGTGCAGCAGGTTGATCAGGATCTACTGCTGGCTCTTCATTACTTTCAGCTTTATCAGTACTATCACTGTCGCCAGCATTGGCACCTGCTTCAAATTCAGCAATAAGTTCATCAGATAAAATCGTATCATCGACTTGTTTGACAATTTTAGTGACCACACCATCATCAGGTGCTACCACTTCTAATACTACTTTGTCAGTTTCGATTTCAGCCAATAAATCATCACGATTGACTTGTTGACCTTCAGTGACGTGCCATTCAACGATTGTACCATCGGCAACCGATTCTGGAAAAACGGGGGCTTTAATGTCAGCCATCGATATGCTCCTTAGATTTGGATATTACTATTTATTATTAAGTCGTGATAGACAGTCAGTTCAATTGAGTAGTTAATTACAGCTCAAAAATATAATACTGACTGTCATCGCCTGATTCATATTATCTTGTTGCTTTTATTTGGACAATTCGTCCACACTAACGCCAAGACCACCAGCGATTAATGCTTGCTGCTGCTGAGCATGTAGTTTTGGTGAGCCTGTTGCTGGTGCAGCACTAGCAGGACGTGCTACTGGTTCCATCACTTTAGCTTTGGTTGGATGCGGTACGACAATACGGAACATATGCGGTGCTAAATAGTACCAAGCACCTTGGTTCAATGGTTCTTCTTGTGTCCAAACAATCTCTTTTAGGTTGCTGTATTTTTCTAATTCAGCAATCAAACGTTTTTCTGGCAATGGATAAAGCTGCTCGATACGCACGATGGCGACATGATCTAAACCTAAGGCACGGCGCTGTTCGAGTAGGTCGTAATAAACTTTACCACCACACAAGACTAAACGTGTGATCTTGTCCGCATTTTGCTCATCGATCTCTGGCAATATAGTTTCAAACTTCCCATTAGCAAGCTCTTCAAGCTCTGAAGTTGCAAGCTTATGACGTAGTAAGCTTTTTGGCGACATGACTACCAACGGCTTACGAATAGGGCGTACTGCTTGACGGCGAAGCGCATGGAAGATCTGTGCAGGCGTCGTCGGAGTGATGACTTGCATATTGTCTTCAGCACATAGCTGTAAAAAGCGCTCTAAACGTGCTGAAGAATGTTCAGGACCTTGACCTTCATAACCGTGTGGTAATAGCATGGTCAAACCACAAACACGCTGCCATTTAGTCTCACCGCTAGAGATGAACTGGTCAATGACGACCTGCGCACCGTTGACAAAATCGCCAAACTGCGCTTCCCAAACTACCAATGCATCAGGAACGGTCGTTGCATAGCCATACTCAAAAGCCAATACGGCTTCTTCTGATAGCAACGAGTTATAAGTTGCAAATCGAGCTTGCTCCTTACTAAGATGAGCTAGTGGCACATACATGCTACCGTCATCGACGTTATAGATTTCACTGTGACGATGCGAGAAAGTACCACGACCAACGTCTTCACCAGTAATACGAACCAATATTTTATCGTTATCGACGAGTGAGGCATAAGCAAGCGTTTCTGCCGCGCCCCAGTTAAGAGGCTCTTCGCCAGTTTGCATCGCAAGGCGCTGCTCGATAACTTTTTGGACTTGGCGCTGGAGTTTATAACCCTCTGGCATCTGAGCCATCCTGCGACCGTACTGTTTTAGCTTTTCGATATCGACGCTAGTATCCCAGTCATCAACTAAATCGTGACCTAAATACGGTTTCCAGTCGACAAATAGCGCTTCATCAGGCTCACTAACCAAAGAGTTCACCACATAATCACCACGATCTAGGGACTCACGATAAGCGTCCTCATAATTTTTTGCCTCGTCTTCACTAATGACGCCTGCTTCAACGAGTTGCTGTGCATAAATAGCACGCGTCGTTGGTAGCTTTTTGATGACCGCATACATGAGTGGCTGCGTTGCTGATGGCTCATCAGCTTCGTTGTGACCGTTACGGCGATAGCAAAATATATCGATGATAATGTCTTTATCAAACTCATGACGGTAATCAAGAGCTATTTGAGCAGCAAATACCACTGATTCAGGATCATCACCATTCACATGCAAAATAGGCGCATGCACCATTTTTGCCACATCAGTACAATACTCTGTTGAGCGCAGATCTTCTTGACGGCTGGTCGTAAAACCGACTTGGTTATTAATCACGATGTGCACTGTACCACCTGTCGTATAGGCACGTGTCTGTGACATCTGGAAAGTCTCTTGTACCACGCCTTGGCCTGCAAATGCAGCATCACCATGGACAACGATTGGTAGTACTGAGTTACCATCTTTGTTATTATGACGAGCTTGGTCATTACGACGAACTTGACGTGCACGTACTGAACCTTGTAGTACGGGCGCCACAATCTCAAGATGCGATGGGTTAAAGGCCAAAGCTAAATGCGCCTCACCACCTGGCGTCATCACGTTTGATGAGTAACCATTATGGTACTTGACGTCACCTGAACCTTTTTCTGGCTGCACCTTACCATCAAACTCATCGAACAAATCGGCGGGGTTTTTACCCAAGATATTGACCAATAAGTTTAGGCGTCCACGGTGCGCCATACCAATAACCATCTCTTTGGTACCATAACTGCCAGCACGTTGGATGATTTCATTGACGGCAGGAATAAAGCTTTCACCGCCCTCTAAACCAAAACGTTTGACCCCTGTATACTTACGAGCTAGATATTTTTCTAACCCTTCAGCAGCGGATAAACGCTCAAGAATAGATAGGCGTTTTTCTTTATCAAATTCAATGTAGCCTAAATTGCTCTCAAGGTATTTTTCCATCCAGCGTTTTTCAGTACTGGTGGTCACATGCATGTACTCTACGCCAATATAACGGCAGTAGACACGCTCCATGATTTCGATGATTTCGCGTAGCGGTGCTTCTGCTTTACCAATACTTAGATCATTAGTAGGATATACCGTATCTAAATCTGCCTCTGATAAACCATGATAAGCCAAGGTTAAATCTTCTACCTCAGCACGAGGATGCAGCTCTAAAGGATCAAGCTGAGCACGGCGATGTCCGCGGCGACGGTAAGCTGAAATCAGCTGCTGAACACCCATTTGCTTGGGGTCAGTACAGTCCACTGATGAGCTCATAGTTGAGCTATCAGGAGCCAAGCCACCTTTATTAGCGGTTTGATTGCGTGCTAGCAGCAAGAATTGGTCTTTGATATCATTGTGCTTAGCATCATTAGGAGATTGGTACTGTTTAAAATAATCTTGCCAATCGACATCGACACTATCTGGATCACTTAAGTACTGCTCATAAAGAGATTCAACATAGTAGGCGTTGTCAGCGGCAAGCTCAGTATTTTCTACACCAGATGCTTCTTTAGTTATACTATTCATAATAATCGTCTATTTGATAGATAAATGAATGGAATCGTGCTTATTGTTGTGTAATTCGTCGTATGCTCAATATAGATATTTTACGTATATCATCTTAATAATTATTTGTGAACGTCCAGTCTTGTTTTTATCTCATTACAAAATTCGAGTTATATATAATGCTGTTATATATAACTTAGTACCATAAAAAACAATTTTATCTGACGCCCATTAAAGCAAGTTACTTAAACAAATCTCACTAAGGGAGTTCTTACATTAAGCGATATGCACCGTATCTGTAATCAAGCATACATTGCTATATAGCCTAACATGTATAGACTACTTGACATAGTTTGTTTGTTCAATAGCAGGTATTTAAGTAATAAATATGGATTCTCATTTCGCAAAAACGCCATTCGCTCAAGACTATTTACTGTTGATGGCTGCGTAAATACAGTGAGCATAATAACATTTTTTGACCACATATTTATGACAAGTTATGATTTACAAGCACCAATTTCGACAAAGGTGGCGGTTTGTGTGAAAAATAACTGTTTTTTCGCCTATACGGCTGTTTTTTGAGCAAAATTATAATGCTAATTTTAAAAAATGATCATTTTTAGTATGCTTCAAAGTTAATTGTACAGACAAATTCACAGAAAGCTTTGATCTCTTACATGCTATCAACGTGTGCTATATATAGACTTACAATGATTACGTCAATGGTTACAGAGAGTATGCTTATCTATCAAAGCATGGCTTGAGTCGCTATTATTAAGTTAAAGCAGTAAGCAAAAACACCGCCTGAATATCAGACGGTGTTTTTTTGTAGGTTAACATCTTTGGTTGCTTAACCCGCTTGGTCAAGTAGCATACTACGCAAGTTACCAATGGCCTTGGTGGGATTCAACCCTTTTGGGCAAACCGACACACAGTTCATAATACCACGGCAACGGAACAAGCTAAACGGGTCATCCAAACGTGCTAAACGCGCCTGCGTGTCTGTATCACGGCTATCGACTACAAAACGGTTGGCATTAAGCAGCGCAGCTGGGCCCAAAAATTTATCAGGGTTCCACCAAAATGATGGGCAACTGGTTGAGCAGCAAGCACATAAAATGCATTCATACAGGCCGTTCATCTTTTCGCGCTGCTCAGGCGACTGCAAACGCTCTGTTGGCGGCGCTGGTTGTTCGTTAATTAAGTACGGATGCACTTTTTCGTACTGCTCATAGAATTGGTTCATATCAACGACCAAGTCACGAACAACAGGCAACCCTTGTAATGGACGAACGGTTACCTTTTCAGGCAATGTATTCATGTTAATTAAACAGGCCAGACCATTTTTGCCATTAATGTTGACGCCATCAGAACCACAGATGCCTTCACGGCATGAGCGACGGAAGGTGATCGTTTCATCTTCCTTTTTTAAGCGTAATAATACGTCAAGCAGCATACGATCGGATTCTAATAACTCAATCGTATAACTTTGCATGCGCGGCGCTGTATCCTTGTCAGGATCGTAGCGATAGATTTCGATGGTGCGAGTACCTCGGCTCATAATGCTAAACTCCACACGAAGGTGACAGCGGGCATACTAAGTTTTCAATATGACAACACTGTCGAACTTTATCACAGCATTGGCATAAACTTGTCGCTTGCAATCACCTTTTTAATAAATGAATAAGGAATAAAACGCTAATACTTTGATGCATAAAACCTGCATCATCTAAAATTAATAAACGCGAACTTTTGGCTCGACATAATCGACAGTTAGTGGCACTTTGCGAACTGGCTTATAAATAACACGGTTGCCATCAGAATACCATAATGTATGCTTCATCCAATCATGGTCATTACGGCCATTTGGTGCATAATCATCATCTTCCGCACGATCATAATCCGATACACTATGCGCGCCGCGACTTTCATGGCGACTGGCAGCTGATATCATCGTCGCTTTTGCCACTTCATATAAGTTAGCCACCTCAAACGCTTCGATACGAGCCGTATTAAATACTTGTGATTTGTCTGCCAAATGAATATGGTCAATTTTGTCACCCAGCGCTAGAATTTTTTCAACGCCTTCGTCCATCATGGCTTGTGTGCGAAAAACACTAGCATGCTTTTGCATTATTGCCCGAATCTCGTCTGCAACGTCTTGCGCGTTGTGGCCTTCAGTAGACTGTTGCAGCTTATCCAAACGACGCACCGTAAAGTCCAACACATGAGGATCTAAAGGTTTGTAGTTGTGATCAGCATGATGGAATTCATCAACAATATGCTTGCCAGCAGCACGGCCAAAGACTAATAAATCAAGCAGTGAGTTCGTACCCAAACGGTTGGCACCGTGGACACTCACGCATGCACATTCACCAATCGCATAAAGACCTTTAACCACATTGCCTTTTGCATATAAACCGTCTTCATCCGTACCTGCTTCTAGATCAGGTACAATCACTTGACCATGAATGGTCGTCGGAATACCACCCATCATATAATGAATAGTTGGAATAACAGGAATTGGCTCTTTCGTAATATCTACGTTCGCAAAGTTTTTACCAATCTCAAACACGGATGGCAAGCGCTTCATAATCGTTTCAACACCCAAATGCGTCATATCCATGACAATATAATCAGCATTAGGACCACAACCACGACCTTCTTTGATTTCTTGGTCCATAGAACGTGATACAAGATCACGCGGTGCCAAGTCTTTCACAGTTGGCGCATAACGCTCCATAAAGGCCTCGCCGTCCTTATTACGTAAGATTGCCCCTTCACCGCGGCACCCTTCCGTCAATAGCACGCCTGCACCAGCTACACCAGTGGGGTGGAACTGCCAAAATTCCATGTCTTGCAAAGGCACACCTGCACGAACCGCCATACCAATACCGTCTCCTGTGTTGATATAAGCATTCGTTGAAGCGGCAAAGATACGTCCAGCACCGCCTGTCGCTAGGACAGTAATCGGTGATTGAAATACAGCAACCGTACCAGTTTCTTGCTCAAGAGCAACCACGCCGTTGATGTTGCCAGCTTCATCTTTGATCAAATCAAGCGCAATCCACTCAATAAAAAACTCAGTGCCTTGCTGTAGGTTTTTTTGGTATAACGTATGCAAAAGTGCATGACCCGTACGGTCAGCTGCCGCACAAGCGCGTTGCACCGCTTTTTCGCCATAATTCGATGTATGACCACCAAACGGACGCTGGTAAATCGTACCATCTTCATTACGGTCAAATGGCATGCCCATATGCTCAAGCTCATAGACCACTTTGGGCGCTTCACGGCACATATATTCAATAGCGTCTTGGTCACCTAACCAATCTGACCCTTTAACGGTATCATAAAAGTGAAAATGCCAATTATCGTTACTCATGTTACCCAAGCTTGCTCCAATACCGCCCTGTGCCGCAACAGTATGCGAGCGCGTTGGAAACACCTTGGTCAAAACTGCAACCTTCATACCTGATTCAGCCAAATGAAGCGAAGCACGCATACCTGAACCACCGCCGCCAACGATGACTGCGTCATAGTTCAAGGTTTTGATGTTACTAATGGTATTATCTTGTCTTGTTGCCATTACGGTTTTCCTAATGCTTGTGAAGTAAATACAAGGGATGTCTGACAAGTATTGTGTCTGCGAGCTTGAGTTTACTTTTATACTCAGCACACGCACTGACAATCTGACTAAGACAACCTTCAACCACTTACTAAAATTTACATATTCATCATCATATCAAGCTATATACTTTCGATCATATCGCCTGATATAGTAAATGTCGTATTTTTATGAGTATTACTATCTTATACGGCACAGCATGATGAATCTAATATGGCTACTAACCAACTGTTATTAAAGGGTTCAATCTCAATTAAATGAATTAAACAGTCCATGATAGGAAATAATAACGAAATCGTTTCATTGGTATAGTCTCGTCTTGGTTGGTTAGACAGCTATAACGCCAAAGCCATTGCCCCAAAAAATCATAATGCCCCAAAATAGATAAACTAAGATGGCGATAATCATCAAGGCTTGTAGTATCAAGCGCAGACTTGAAGCTTTTGCGCCAAGCTTACCGGTGACAATATAATCGGTAAATACCGTCCACATACCCACCCACGCATGACCTGCAAGCGCAAGTACAGCAATAAGGCTAAACAGTCGCATAGGCAAGCTGGTCATAAAATCAGACCATTCAACAAAACTGACATTGCCGTGCGTTAAGAAAAAGCCCAGCAGCACCACGCTATAAACGGCTAAAATAACTGCACTAATACGTTGAACTATCCAATCGCGTGTGCCTGAGCCTGTCAGACCCGTGGCGCTTTTGATTCCTGAATCATTTTTTATCATTAGAACATCACCCATACAAATGACGCGACAATTAGAATCGCTGCAATCACTAAGCTGACAACAGACACCATACGGGCCGATTGTAGCTCTTCGTTTTTACCATTATCAGCGAATAAATGCTTGACGCCCATCACAAAGTGATAAGCAATCGCTGCCACAAATATCCATGCTAAAAAACGAAGAAGGACGTTATCAAACACGGTCTCAAAGCTCTCAGGCGATGCCAAAGAAGTTTGTAGTAGCCATAGCATGACGGGAATTAGTAAAAATAAAACAATGCCAGATATACGATGCAAAATTGAGGCAATCGCAATCGGTTAGCGATTAACACTAATCACTTGGCTTAAAGGCAGATTAATAGGTCGGTTGCTTTTCACAGCGGGCATCCTTTTTGCGGTTATACTCCTGTATCTGCTAGCAGCACTCAGTCAGATGACCCAGCCAGCGCTTAGCAACACATGAGACGAATAAAGTAAGGAGGAGCTAGCTAGCTGACTGTGCTAATTTGCGCTAAACGTCAAGAACCATTTAACACCTAAGGCGTCTTAATAATCGATTCTTTTTAATGCGCTTATCCGTGATCATTAGCTGTAATGCTTATCAACTGACAATAAAGTACTCATTGTTAAAATGGTTGTGCTTAAGCTAAATCAATTTGTCTGTCTTTCTATAAATCGGTTTTATGCATGATTAGCTGGTCTATTTTTAGCAAGCTTATTAGCGCAAAAAAGCGCGCGCTATTACCAATCTCATTCAAAACAAAACTTATGGTAATGAGTCTAAAAATAGAACAAACAACGATGACATCCATTTATAAGTAACTGTTATCGCTTGCAAATCAACTTATCAGTGTTAGCAATTATCGATAAGCTTAGTCATTAATGCATAAAGACACATCAAAGAGCCACAATTATAACAAAGTTTGCAGCAGTCAAATCAGGGTAATTATAAAATGGCTGGCTGACAAATACAAATTTATCCCTCAAATAGCTGATATCCTAACTTATTGGATGAAAAACCTATTATCTGCAGCAGAGCTGCTTGGATATTGCTATCATCTTATCAGTAGTAGATTGAGATTATCTATCCTACTGCGCAGGTACCATCTGTTTTTGGGCGTATTACTATAAATAACAACGTCTTTATCTGCTAAAAAAGAGCTGTTCTTTATCATGATAAATGTCATTCTGGCGTTTCTATAAAAAGAGTGAATTTGTGACAAATTAGCAAGCAGACATATTTTGATACAAAAATTACCCTATAGAAACACCCTGAAATCACGTGAATTCGCGGTATTGCTGGCAAAAGTCTTTTCAAATCATCCCTGATTGCTGGTAACATAGCCAGAATCTTAACTCAGTTAAATTTATATTTGTTCATTTGACGATGCGAGGGTATGCGTCGTTAGTATCTTTATTCTAACAAGCTAGAATCAACGGAGAAAAAAACCATGGCTGACAACACCAAGTCTAATAATGAAGCCACATTAACAGTAGATGGTAAGGAATATCAACTTCCTATTATTGAAGGTACTTTAGGGCCGTCAGTTATCGAAGTTGCTGCTTTTCAACAAGCGGGCTACTGGACCTACGATCCAGGTTTTATGGCAACTGCGCCTGTCGAATCAAAGATTACGTTTATTGATGGCGGTAAAGGCGAGCTACTACATCGTGGTTACCCGATTGATCAGTTAGCAAACAACGCTGAATACCTAGAAGTGGCCTATGCACTGATTCATGGTGATCTGCCTAACAGCGAACAAAAAGCTGATTTTTATGAAAAAGTTCGTAAGCATACGGGTGTTCACGATCAATTGCGCAAATTTTTTGAAGGGTTTCGCCGTGATGCACACCCGATGGCTATTATGGTCGGTGTCGTTGGTGCCTTATCAGCGTTCTATCATGAAAACTTAGATGTGAGTAATGAAGACCATCGTGAGATTACCGCGATTCGTCTTATCGCTAAAATGCCAACGCTTGCAGCAATGAGTTATAAATACTCACAGGGTGAACCATTCATGTATCCACGTAATGACTTTAATTACGCGGAAAACTTCCTTTACATGATGTTTGCAACCCCTGCTGATGTTGATTACAAGACCAATGATGTCATCACTCGTGCAATGGACAAAATCTTTACGTTGCATGCAGATCATGAGCAAAATGCGTCAACGTCTACTGTACGTCTAGCAGGCTCTACAGGCGCCAACCCTTATGCCTGTATCGCTGCTGGTATCGCTGCACTATGGGGCCCATCGCATGGCGGTGCAAACGAAGCTGTCCTTGAGATGCTAGATGAGATCGGTACGGTAGAAAATGTTCCTGAATTCATGGAAAAAGTGAAAAGTCGTGAAGTGAAATTGATGGGCTTTGGTCACCGCGTTTATAAAAACTTCGATCCACGTGCGCAAGTGATGAAAGAGACATGCGATGAAGTGTTAGAAGCGCTTGGTATCAACGATCCTAAGCTTGAGCTGGCTATGGCACTTGAAAAAATCGCGTTAGAAGACCCGTTCTTCATTGAGCGTAACTTGTATCCAAACGTTGATTTTTACTCTGGCATCATCTTAAAGGCCATTGGCATCCCAACATCTATGTTTACCGTAATTTTCTCACTGGCTCGTACTTCTGGCTGGATCAGCCATTGGTTAGAGATGCACAGTGCACCCTTTAAAATTGGTCGTCCACGTCAGTTATATACTGGTGAAACGAAACGTGATTTCATTAAAGTTGAAGACCGCAAATAAATAATATTAAAACCATAAAAAATCCCGCCACCGTGCGGGATTTTTTATGGTTGTTTGTTTGAGTATTTAAAGCGCTATAAAAGCTATTGGCAAGGGGGCATGCGGTTTACAAGCAGAACCGACATGCTTATTGAAACTCTTTTAATGTCTGCTCATACTTGGCAATCTGTTTATCATAATCTGTAATGGTGTCGTTAAATTTCCTCATTAAGCCTTCAAACTCTTGCTGCTGCGTGATTTTCATTTGCTGCATATCTCGTGCTTGCTGGGCTTCTATTTGCTCCCACACTTGATGCTGTATGATTAAACGTGCCAGCGCTGGGCTTTTTATACTGACCCGCTCGGCAATTTCTGTGTGCTCAAACAACTTAGGTATTAAAGTGGCAATATTCAATAGCGTATCAATATCTTGCGTATTAAGCGCAGTCGTTGCAGGCTCATAAAGCGCTTGCATTGCGTGTTGATAGCGCTCAACAAGCTGCTGCTCTGACAGTATCTTAGGGCTACGCGGCTCAAGGCTGATACGTTTTAACACCTCTAAATCACGCTCTCCTACCTTCGTACTGGTATTGATCTCAGTTTCAGCATTATTAGTCGCCACCTCATTCGCATATTCGACATCAGTGCCCTTATTTATAGGGTTCGCAGTGGCGCCATCTGTAGAATCTGTAAGATTCATATCCGTACTATCAGCTGTAGGTTCAGACTCATTATTGGGTAGTAAGACAGTGTCACTATCAGAAGCATCAGCTGCTTGTAGCGCCTCATACTCTGCTTGCAGGCGACGTTGTAGACCTTGCATCTGAGTGACATATATTGGCTGAAACTGTTTTATACGTGCCTCAGCAGAATCACTTAATGGCGCAGGCTTGGTGTCTTTAACATCAGTTTGTGTGCTGGTTTGCTGATCACTGCCAGAGGGCTCAGTTTCTGGTTGCTGCTGACAACCTGCTAACAATGAAGCACCTACTAGCGTCGCTATGAGGAAAGTTGGGACGCGCCTCAACTCAACAGACTCTCTACTCTCATACCTAATATCTCTTCGGCAAGCGATATTAAGCTTTGAGTTCCAAAAAGTGAACATGACGGCGCCGCTCCTTTGTTAAAGGCAAATATACTAAGTAGTATTTATGCTAGGTTTTTATGGCTCTGATAAGTAATATTAATTAAAAAGCACTGTCAATCAAAATATATTTTATAGTAACGTTTATTAAACACTGAAGGTAAATTAAACGGTGAATGATTTATCAATACTTGCTGTGTTTGTAGCAGATCTTTTCGTCAAAAAAGGGATACAGGTTTCCAAATCTTGGCAGTTTTGTCCATACTGCTGACGGACAAAATAATCCTGTACCATGCGTGCTTGCTGTTCGATACCATATTTAAAAAAAGGCTTACCTTGCTGTAAATTATAGTCATAGCGGCGATCAATGAGCGCACCACGCACTACTTTTAGGCCGTGCTGTAACTGCCATACATGCGTCAGCTCATGAATCAGCCAACTTTGCTTGCTAAGAGTAGCCTTACTAAAGTCCTCTACCCAGTCTGCTGGATGAAAATATATATTGCCATTGGGACTAACGGCATAATTTTTGAGTACCCACCATGCGGTTTTTAGCTGCACAGTATCAAGATTAATACTATCGCCAAAGACTGAGCGCGCAAGCATGACCTCGCCTAGGCTTAGCTTGCGCGACCGCTTGGCAAAACGACTTGATAAACGTAGACTTTGGCTCAATAACTGCTTTACGGTACGTGACATGATTAATGATTATCTCGCGTTAATATTATGAAGGGGTCAAAGACTCTATTGAGTTATAAATAAGGCTTACAACTTTAAAATAAAAGTAGCAAGGACATAAGCTATACACTTACTGAGATTTATCATATAACTATGCCAAGGTGTAGGCTATGCGCAGATAACTTGTATAATACCTTGCGTATCATTGCAACCCTCATAGATTGCTGACTATAAAAATATTGAGATGTTTATGCCTCCTACTTTTCATGCGGATACACCGCTTGCCCAGCGTATGCGCCCCATCTCCCTTGACGCTATTATCGGTCAAGCTCACTTACTCGCAGAGGGCGCGCCATTACGGCGCTTGGTCGAGCAACATCATCTACCATCGATTATCTTACATGGTGAAGCAGGTATTGGTAAAACCACTATTGCCATGCTGCTAGCTGAAGCGGTTGGGCGACCTTTTCATGCGCTCTCAGCGCTCAATACAGGCGTAAAGCAATTGCGTGAAGTATTGGATAGCAAGGATTCGTTAAGTTTTGAGTCGCCCGTAGTCTTTATTGATGAGATCCATCGTTTTAACAAAGCACAACAAGATGCCTTATTGGGCGCAGTCGAATCCGGCGATATTACTTTGATTGGGGCGACGACCGAAAACCCCTCCTTTAGTGTCAATAACGCTTTACTATCACGTTGCCAAGTCTACCGCTTAGAACCTCTTAGTACCGAGCAGATTACCGCAGTATTAACGCGAGCAATTGCAGAAGATACGGTATTAAAATCGCTATCTATTGATTTGCAAGCACAGGATTTTATCAGTCAGCTAGCCCATGGCGACGCACGAAAAGCCTTGAATATACTAGAGCTTGCAGTGCAAACTGCCGACTCAAAGCAGTCGCCCATTATCATCGATGATGAACGGGTCGGCCGAGTCGCTCAAACGGCATTAGTACGCTACGACAAAGATGGTGAGCAGCATTATGATATTATCTCTGCCATGATAAAATCGGTACGCGGCTCGGACCCTGATGCCGCCTTATATTGGATGGCACGCATGCTAGTTGGTGGTGAACCTGCCGATTTTATTGCACGGCGCTTAGTGATTTTGGCCAGTGAAGATATTGGTAATGCCAACCCCAATGCCTTGTTATTGGCCGATGCGGCTTTACGTAGTGTCCAATCGATTGGCATGCCAGAGGCGCGTATTATCCTTGGGCAAGTGGTGGTCTATCTGGCCACTAGTGCCAAAAGTAATAGTACTTATAACGCTATCAATACTGCCATAGCACTGGCTGAAAAAGATGCCTCCCCTGTTCCGTTGCATCTACGTAATGGGGTGAGCAAGCTCATGCGTGAACAAGGTTATGGAAAAGGCTACCATTATCCGCATAACTACCCCCATCATTATTATCCACAGACTTATCTGCCTGATCATTTAGTGGGAACGCGTTTTTATGAATTTGCTGATAATCAGCGTGAACAGCACAGCCAAAAGTTTATGGAATGGCTTAAAAGCCAAGCGGCAAGCAACCAATAGACACGCTGATAAAATTTAGAATAACGCAGAACGTCATACCAAAAACCTTTAAAATAAGCCAAAAAAATAAGGTCAATGTAATAATGAAATTGGTTTTATTTATAGTTATTAAATAACGACAACCACAGCCTTTTAGTCTATCTGCTACAATAGATGGATGAAATTTTGTACCCATGCCTATCTATAAATAATAAAACATTGAGACTTCTTATGAATTTAAATACGATTCCTGAAATTATCGAAGACATCCGTGCTGGTAAAATGGTCATTTTAATGGATGACGAAGATCGCGAAAACGAAGGTGATATCATTATGGCGGCTACTCATGTCCGCCCTGAGGACATCAACTTCATGATTACTCACGCCCGTGGCCTCGTTTGTCTGACTTTATCAGAAGCGCGCTGCCAGCAGTTGGCATTACCGCTTATGTCGGATCGTAATGAGGCAAAATTTAGTACTAACTTTACGGTTTCTATTGAGGCAGCTAAAGGCGTGACGACGGGCATCTCTGCCGCAGATCGTGCCCGTACCATACAAGCAGCCGTGTCGTCATCAGCAAAGCCAGAAGACATCGTCCAACCTGGACATATCTTTCCGATCATGGCGCAAAATGGCGGCGTATTGCACCGCGCTGGACACACCGAAGCTGGCTGTGATTTAGCGCGCTTAGCAGGCCTTGAGCCTGCAGCTGTCATTGTAGAGATTATTAATGCTGATGGTACGATGGCGCGCCGTGATGATCTTGAGATATTTGCTCAAGAACATAACCTTAAAATCGGCACTATTGCAGATTTAATTAATTACCGTATCGCTAACGAGCAAACGGTAGAAGAGATTGAGACGCGTCCGTTTGAGACCGAACATGGTACGTTTACTTTGCATCGTTTCCGCGAGTTTGGCGCTGATGAAACTCATCTAGCGCTGGTAAAAGGGGACGTTAGCAAAGGCGTCAGTACGGTACGTGTCCATGGCTTTCACCCGCTGCGAGATTTATTTGCCGCTAGAAATGACACTACGGGACGCAGCGGTTGGAGTATACAGTCTGCTTTAGAAGAAATTAGTGCATCAGAGCGCGGGGTATTGGTCTGGATTGGTAGCCATCAACCAGTTGACTTAGGAGATGCGTTAGACAAAGCCTCTGCCAATCAGTCGCTCTCTACCATCGCTCAGCAGCCCTATCGCAGTATCGGGGTTGGTGCACAGATTTTACGTCACCTAGGTGTGCGTGATATGCGCCTTTTATCATCACCGATGAAGTTCTATGCGTTATCAGGGTTTGAATTAAACGTGATTGATTTTGTTCATGCTCCAAAGCAAGACTAAGGCTATTAAATAACTTAAACTAAATGGTTAAACCTATTGTAATTAGTATTCAAAAAATTACTTAAGATGAATACTCAAAAAAGGCACACTAATCTGATTAGCGTGCCTTTTTATTAGTTATCCGTGTCACCGTTTAGCTATAAACTACGATGATGTAAGCTATAACTCAGGGGTGTGACCGACCTTTTGTTCAAGGCTTAGCACGCGCTCGCGCTCCTCATCTGTCCAAGGCATTTTGGTTTCGCCATCGCGTTGCAACCTAACTACTACCGCTTCAGCAGTAGCGACGATCGCTTGCTGCGCGCAACTATAATAGCTATATTCCATGACGATACTGGTCGTACCTAGGCGCTGACAGCGTACGCCTAACAACAAGGTGTCAGGATAAACGACTGGACGTAAATACTGACAGCTAGACTGAGCCAACACAGTGACCATACTGCCATCGAACATACTTAGCGTCTGTAAATAAGCAATCCGCGCTGACTCCGCATAACGATAAAACACCACGTTATTTAAGTGATTAAAAGCGTCCATCTCACCCCATTGTATCGGCTGGGTATGTATTACAGGATAATGAGACAGCGCTATAGGGCAGCGCTCAACGGGCATGTTGGCCGTTGCATTTGCTGGATGATTGGTATGGTTCATAGCTTACCTTAACTTTTCTAGGTTTAAAATATACTAGGCACCAAAAGACGCCTTTAAACCGCTATCTAAGATTAGAGTTTTATTAACGTTTAGGGTTATCTAATACCTGAATGGTCAACAAAGGCGTCGGTTTTGGAGCATCGGCAATCAGCTTATCCAGCCATGCGACCACCTCTTGGATATTGTTTGGGGATTCTATCGCCATTTCACTGTCTTGACGCTTGCTAGTTTGCTTAGCATCAGAGGATAGAAGCTGTGCTGCAGAATTAGCATTTTGAGGGCTTGAAGTGGTATTAATCAGTGGCTGTAACTGCTTACGGGCTTGGTTTAAATAGACGACTAGCTGATCTTGCTCACGCATGTTGCTTGCTTGAATCGCCAGATTCAACGTCATAATCACCTCATGAATCGTCAGTTGCTGGCGTGTCAGTGCTACACCATTGCCAATAGGTTTAGCGACAGGCGACCGCGCTGACCCATTGATATTATTAGAAGGTGACTCTGTATTAGAAAATGGCTCTGCATTAACAGTATTACGCTTACGCTCATAGCTATGTAAAAAGTCTTGAATGTTTTGAATAGCCAAATTTTGCAACTGCCAAGCACTGGGCTGCGAGCTTTGCGCCTGCAGACGCGCAATATCTTTTGCTAAACTTTGTGCAATGACAATAGATAGGGCTGGTGCAATCTCGTTACTGTCTTGTGATAACTGCCATTGTAGGCCGCGAAGTAGATCAATAGAGGCTTTATAATTATTATCAGCTAGTAACCTATCCGCCGCTTGCATTTGAATACGTAATAAATCTAACTGGTTTTGGGCTTGGCTAGTGACCGCCTGGCTAGGTTCTGGTAGGTTTTGTTGATTGATTGCAAATAGGCGATCATCCATCTCATTTAAACGACTGACAATGTGCTCGTTACTTTGCAAGCGTTCATTCACCTGATTTTGGAAGCGCTGCTGAGTGATATATAACCAAACCAAGGCGATCATAAGCAATAAGATGATCAGCCACTGCAAACATAATAATAAAATATTGGCTTGCATTCGCTGCTGACCAGCTGAGAGTGTATCAGATGAAGGCTTAGATTCGCTTGACATAAGGCTGTACCGTAGTCGGTGAGTTTAATAGTATAGAAAATGATTCGTCGTTTCACTATTTAAAGCTTCATAAGCTTAAAGATTAATGAGCTTAGCACTTGACCAGCTCAAAGAGCGTCCTGCCTAATCGCCGCCACTATCGTCGTAGGAGACAAGTCTACCACTTCTCGATAGTCTAGCTGTTCAGCAGCCACCATCGCAGCCAAACGTTCACCCAAGACGATGTAATTAAAGTCAGACAACGTCAAAAAAGAAGGGTAATTTAAAGCAAAAGTGGCATCTGTCTGTGCCTCCTCTACCACACTTGACCAATGCTCGAATGCCGTACCACTACTAATAATGACAATGGGTTTAAGTGGCTGTGATCGATCAAGGTTTTGAAGCAAAAACTGCTGATGCCACTGCTGATAGTTCGTACTGGCATCAATCGGTAGCGTACGTTCATACCAAGCGATACTGTCAATATGTACGCCGCGTGCCTGTAGCGTATCAACCAATAATCGCCGCCCGCCAAGTCCGCGCCAGATGAGTAATTTGTCGCCTGCCTGCAGCTGTTCAATCTCAGGCATAGCGAGCATGCCCTCGTTATTAGCAACAATCGGTTGGCGTATCTGGCAATCAATCTGCAGGTTAGGGGCTTGCAAAACGGCAGCGGTCGCCGCGCCTACCGCAATCAAATGGCTGGGCGCTTTACTAACACTTAGCAGGTTTTTCGTCGACAGCTCATGCTTATCAGACACTTGCAGCTCCTCTGTAAGTGCTTGCCATACTGCCAGTCCTGAGGCCGCTGCCGTAGGACTAACGATTACCAATGCTTTATAATCCCCTGCCAGCCAGCGGCGCATGAGCCCAAGGTCTGTCGCGCTGACCGCACGAGGTTGCAGTGCCAACATCGGTATGTCAACCACACTCAGACCCGCTGCTTGCAAGTGCTCTGTTAATGGGGCTGCACGCTCTAGCGGACGAGTATTGATGACGACAGTTGGTTGTACAGATGAATGATTAAAGGACTGAGACCACAATGCGCGAGACATAAACCTACCACTGCTCAAAATTTACGTAATAAAATAAGACTAATACAGATGATATAAAGCACAAAAGCCTATCTGGCGTTGAGCGGTCAATGTTCTTACCATTTATATTAGCAGCATAAGACACTTACTCAGCGTCAGCGTTTACATTAATAGCTACGTTTCAGGATGATAAATGGCGGACAAAATAGCGCCTGCGCCCTCAACAAGGAGCATCTTTGCGACATCGATTCCCAGTTGATTGGCTTGGGCTTCTTTTTGTGCTTGTGAGCCACTGAGCGCAATACGCTTTTCAGCTTTTAGCAGCTCGCTACCGTCTGCTTGCCCAACTCGGCCACGTAGCCATAAATGATCGCCATTATCATCATTATCATAATGGGTAGCGACTTCATTAGCGTTATCCGCCTGTAATACCGCATAAGCAGCAATCGGAACTTGGCAGCCACCTTCTAAATGCCGATTGAGAGCACGCTCAGCAATCAGGCGAATGCGGGCCTTGTCGTCATTGAGCGGCGCCAGTAACGCCATGACATTTGCGTCATCTTCACGGCATTCAATCGCAAGTGCCCCTTGACCCACTGCTGGCAGGCAGGTATCAATGTCTAATTCACCGCGAATGCGCGCATCAAGCTCAATGCGCTGTAGACCACTGGTTGCTAAAATAATGGCATCGTAGTCGCCAGCATCAAGCTTACCTAAACGTGTACCAACGTTGCCACGCAAAGTTTTGATTTGTAAATCTGGACGATAGGCTTTGATTTGGCATTGGCGACGCAAACTTGCCGTACCGACGATGGCGCCTTGTGGTAGCTCATCAATACTATTATAGGTATTAGAAACAAAAGCATCTGTCGGCGCCGCCCGTTTGCAGTAAACACCAAGCGTAAGGCCTTTGGGCAGCTGCATAGGGACATCTTTTAACGAGTGTACTGCAATATCTGCCTGCCCATCGTATAAGGCTTGCTCGAGCTCTTTCACAAATAAGCCTTTGCCGCCTATTTTTGCAAGTGGGGTGTCCAAAATCTTGTCACCTTTAGTAACGATTTTTAATAGATTAATAGTCATCTCTGGATACAGTTTGAGCAAACGATCGCGAATATGCTCAGCCTGCCATAAAGCAAGAGGGCTTTGGCGAGTGGCGATATTTAAGGTGTTCACAGCAGGTGTCTGCATAGTACTCATGATAGGCCTCAAAATTATTAGTATGACCGTGTTGTTAACACGAGACTTGGCGCGTCAGTAAGGTTTTTGTGGGCTATCACCTTTTATCTGACACAAAAAAATACCCCTATTTAAGCATAAATAAGGGTACGATGATATGGTCAAGATATTTTGGTTGTCACTCGTGACCTACTAAAGAAGCATTTTTAAGGTAAATGAGCAAAGCATGACTGTTTTTGGAATAAATACATAAAGATAGTCATATGCTTACATACTTTGGATTTTTTCTCGAAGTGCTGGCAGATGTCGACGACTAACGGCCAACGTCTCATCAAGCCCTTTAAAGCGGACTTGATATTGCCCTGAATCTATCGTTTCTAGATAGTCTAAAAAGCTCAGATTGATAATCGCATTGCGATGGACCCGAAATAGGCGACTTTCAAACTCTTGCTCAAGCTCTTTTAGTGTCTCATCAATAAGTACCATGCCCTCTTTGTGACGGACTTTGACGTATTTTTGATCGGCTGTGAAATAATAGATATCTCTGAGCTTAATCAGCTCAACGCCGCGATGGGTGCGCGCTGCAATATGTTCGCGTACAGGCCGAGCCGTTGGATCTTCAAGTTTACGTATTTCATTTAACTGAGCTGCATTTAAGTTCTTAGCCTGACTCAAAGCTTCTAGCAATTCATCTTTGTTTGCAGGCTTTAACAAATAGCCGATGGCATTGGCTTTGAATGCTGCAATAGCATAATGATCATAGGCGGTAACAAAAATGATAGCAGGCGGGTGTTCAAGCTCATTAAGCGCTTGGGCGCAGCGCACACCATCCATCTCTGGCATACGTATGTCGAGTAGTATCACATCTGGTTGCCGTATTTTGACCGCAGTGATGGCCTCAGCGCCAGTCGTGGCTTGCGCGACCACCTCATGTCCTGATTCTTGTACGATTCTGACCAAGCGCTCGCGAGCCAGTGGTTCATCGTCACAGACTACAATTCTCATGTAAACTCCCCTCTTACAGCATAATAGACGATTTTCTAATTATTTTTAACATCATATTTATATAAACTATTGTCGCATAGCCTCTATAAAAATGATTGTGTCATGACTCTATAATTAATTATTTGGTTACCGAGAATTCATATTAATATTACTTTAACCAAAGCTTAAAACCTACATAATTTCTAGTGAACGTCTGTTTTTTATATGTGGTTAACTGAAGAATAATCGTTTATGAGCTTTATACAAAATCTTGTTTTCGATTTTCTTGATCTTAAAGGCAAATGTGCAACATATGGGCTGATGATCAACATTATAAGAATATGACTATATATCTTAAATTGCAATAAATATGCCATATTTAACCAACGGTATAAATTTTTGAATGAAAGGCAAAGAGGAGAGACGTTTGAAGAATGCATCAAGATTTATTACATTCCTACATCGTATAGAGGATAATCAATTACTGTGACAATTCGCTCATTAGTGATATCACTATATATATGAGCACTTTGATCAAAATGAGCTCTGAGACGCTCAGCTTGGATATCAAAACTTATATGTCGACGCAAGTCATGGACAACCATTAAGGTTTTATTGGGCAGCTGGACAGTAACCGTAATAGTAACGCGGTGATGCTGCCAGCTTACAACGATATTAATGCAGATGGTTTCAGTCGTCATTTGTACAACATTTAAGAGCATCTTTTCGATGACTGTCTGTAGTGTCAACGCTGTGATTACCATGTCATACATGACATCATCATCGGGCAACAGCCAATTCACCATCAGCTTGTCGGATAAACGGCTCGATTCAATCGCTAAATAGTGCTCACAAAGCGCCACTTCTTCTTCGAAACTGATCTCGCGTACCCCATTAAAACTGGCGCGAAAAAGTACAGAGACGTGCTGCAAAAGCTCAGCTGCCTGCGGTGGCTTAGTTTCTATCAGTGATACTAAGGTGTTGACCGTATTAAAAAAGAAGTGCGGCGAGATACGTGCTTTTATTAAATCATTTTGAGCAGTGATTTTTTCCTCGAATGATTGTTTAAGTGCCATAAGCTCACTATGACGACGCATAAAATACATCATAAAGACCAACGTAAAACCACACGTAATAACGATGTTAAATAGGATATTCAATACAAAGGCTTGGCGCTCATAAACCATCCAGCCCGTATTGATCATAATCAGCATCACTAAGGTGACGGATACAGCAGAGGTGATCATAAAGAGACATAAAATTCGCATACTCACGTTGATAGGGTTGGCATGCTTGAAAATAGGTCGCAGATAATCAATCAGATATAAAGAGGGGATAATACTTAAAGTATATTGGACAATTCGGCTTGAAAATTTAACAAAGAACTGCGGCCAAGTAGCCAGATCATGACGATCAATTGACGTAACAAACAAAGCCCAAAAAAAGATATACAGCATCCATTGCCAAGGTTTCATTATCTCCATGAGCTTGGGTATAAAAAACTCTAAGCGCTCCGCTAGTAAGGCAACCTCATCCTTTGCTATACTTGAGCTCTCATTTTCTTGACTTGTCTTAGACCAATATGAACGCCAACTCTTCAAATCCTAGTAATCCCAAGCAAAATAAAAATTCGAGTGCGCTTGATTTTAGCACAAATAATGTTGAAAGCACTGCACAAAATCCCCAAGGCCAGCAAATGTGGGGCGGACGTTTTAGCGAAGCAACGGACAGCTTTGTTGCCGCTTTTACTGCCTCAGTTGGCTTTGATCAGCGCTTAGCACGTCATGACATTGAAGGCTCAATAGCTCATGCTACCATGCTTAAAGAGTGTGGCATCCTAAGCGCTGACGACGTTGCGACCATTATAGAGGGTTTACAACAAGTGCTGCGCGAGATTGAAGCTGGGGACTTTAACTGGTCGATTGCCCTTGAAGATGTGCACATGAACGTCGAATCACGCCTGACGGATATCGTCGGTGCGGTTGGTAAAAAGCTGCATACGGGACGCAGCCGTAATGATCAAGTCGCAACCGATATTCGTTTATGGCTACGCGAAGAGACGGATAATATCATCGCGCTTTTGATACGTTTGCAAAGCGGTTTACTAGATTTAGCCGAACAGCATACTGATACCATCATGCCAGGTTTTACCCATTTGCAAACTGCGCAGCCCGTGAGCTTTGGTCACCATGTGATGGCATGGTTTGAGATGCTCTACCGCGATACAGAGCGTCTGGTCGATGCGCGCCGCCGTATCAATCAGATGCCGCTTGGTAGCGCTGCCCTTGCTGGCACGACCTTTCCAATTGATCGTACCATCACGGCCAAATTGTTAGGTTTTGACGGTATTTGCCAAAACTCTTTAGACGCGGTTTCAGACCGTGATTTTGCCATTGAGTTTACCTCGGCGGCTTCTATCTTGATGATGCATATGTCGCGTATGAGCGAAGAGATTATTCTTTGGATGTCAGCGCAATTTAACTTTGTGCAAATACCAGATCGCTTTTGTACTGGCTCCTCTATCATGCCGCAAAAGAAAAACCCTGACGTACCAGAGTTGGTACGCGGTAAAGCGGCGCGGGTTTTTGGCCAATTGATGACATTATTAAGCCTGATGAAAAGCCAGCCACTTGCCTATAATAAAGACAACCAAGAAGACAAAGAGCCGCTATTTGATTGCGTCGATACTTTGACGGGTTCGCTACTCGCCTTTGCTGATATGCTACCGAATATTACTCCGAATAAGGAAAACATGCGCGCTGCTACCATGAAAGGCTATGCAACGGCGACTGACCTAGCCGATTATTTGGTACGCCAAGGGGTGGCATTCCGTGATGCCCATGAAGTGGTCGGCAATGCCGTCGCTTTAGGCATTAAAGAAGGCGTTGATTTAAGTGACTTATCACTGGCACAGCTTCAGCAATTTAGCGACGCCATTGGTGATGATGTCTTTGACTTCTTAACGTTAGAAGGCTCATTGGCCGCTCGTGACCATTTAGGTGGTACCGCGCCAAATCAGGTTAAACAGGCGGTGGTTAATGGACGTGCGCGCCTAAAATCGTTTGCTTAAAAGCCTTTTTTAAAGCTGAAGCTAGCAATAAAACTGTGCTTTAAAACCAGCGCTTTTCTCTAACACCCGCCATTGTGCGGGTGTTTTTTTGCCAGCATTAGATAGATTTGATGTTACCTTCTCTACACCTGATACGCTTTGCTAAATCGTGCAAGCGCGTTATGATAGATTACCAATATTCGACACGATAATTTAATACCACTAATTAATGAGGATTGCCTGATGACTGAGACTTTTAATCCACAAGCCAATACCGTATTTTGCCGCAAATATAAGCAGGAATTGCCAAAAATGCCGCATCCGCCATTTCCTAATAAAAAAGGTCAAGAGCTACAAGAAACCGTTTCTGACAAAGCTTGGAAAGAATGGCTTGAGCAGCAAACCATGCTGATTAACGAAAACCATCTCAGCATGATGGACCCTGAAGCCAAAAAGTTCTTAAC
>JARIAA010000179.1 GCA_029264635.1 Psychrobacter sp.
AGTAGCTGTTTTTTTGCCGATTCACGAATCGCTGGATGCGTGATCTCTTCAAGTTCAATCAATGCGGCAGGATTGGCAAAGACATGCGTGCGTACGGCTGCACGGTCCATATGACCCTCGGCATCAATGACCCAGTCGCCAAGCTTCCTTTGAATTTTGTGTAAAGTCGGACTACCTTTAGTTACCACCTCATGAGCGATCACATCAGCATCAATAATATCGATACCTTGCGACGAAAACCAATTGCTAGCAGCAGATTTGCCACTACCAATACCCCCTGTTAACCCAACGACTAAAGTTTTATTTTGCCGCTTCGCTTGTAGGCGTTGAGGTTTACTTATTAAATCTTCAGAGTTCATTGACATGATAGTAACTTATTTGGCTAATAATAAAGTGAAAGGGGCAACCATGTACACAATAATAGAATGTTATGAACAATGATTGTTATTTTAACACCTTAACGGCTAGAGAGAATAAAGGTATGGGTATTGGTTTATGATATTGTAACTTTATACGACGTTTGCCAGAAGTAAGCATTTTAGGAGAACTGAGCTTAAGCAATTAAGCATACATGTTCAAGTACCAATTAACGATATCAGAACCATATAATAAACCAATGATGCCCGCCATAGCAATATAAGGTCCAAAGGCAAAGGGTTGACTCTCACCATGTCTTTTCATCAAAATAATACCAACGATGGAGCCTAGTAAGGAGGAGAGTAGGATAATTAACGGTAACATCATGGGACCCAGCCAGGCGCCCATGACTGCAAGTAGCTTAAAGTCACCTTGCCCCATACCGTGTTTTTTGGTGATAAGATAAAAGACTTTGACCACTATCCATAGGGATAAAAATCCTAGCAATAGACCCCAAATTGATTGGGTAGGAGACACAAACCAGCCCTGAGAGTTAACGGCTAAGCCAAGACCTGCTAATGGAAAAGTCAGCCGATCAGGGAGCAGCTGAGTATCAAAATCGATACCTGTGAGAGCGATCAGCGTCCATACCAATATCAGTGCTGATAGCCCAGTCGCGGTCACGCCAAATTGATAGATAACTAGTGCTGATAATAGCGCGGTGATGAGCTCGACGATAGGGTAGCGCATGCCGATTTTGGTATCACACTCAGAACAGCGCCCGCGTAGTCCCATCCAGCTTATTAACGGGATATTTTCATACCATTTAATTTTATGAGCACAGTGAGGGCAGCGCGACGCTGGTCTACTCAAAGTGATAGGCGTATCTTTTGCCGTAATATCTGTTAGCGGTACCGTATGCTCGCGCGGCATATCAGCTTGTTGAAGCATAAACTGGCTACATTCTTGTCGCCAGCTGTAAACCATCATGAGCGGTATACGGTGAATCACTACATTCAAAAAGCTGCCCACACAAAGACCCAGCACTGAAAACACTAGCAGCGCCAAGGTCATGTTGCTTTGTAATAATTCTATCAATTGCATCAAGTTGTTACCCTACGACTGAACCCATTTGGAAGATTGGCAAGTACATGGCAATGACCAAGCCACCGACTAGTACTCCTAACACCGCCATAATCAATGGCTCCATCAAGCTTGTCAAACCATCGACTGCATTATCGACCTCGTTTTCATAATAAACAGCGACTTTATCTAGCATCTCTTCTAAGCTACCTGACTCCTCACCGATGCCTACCATTTGGATGGCCAAGCTTGGAAACAGATTAGTAGTGCGCATCGAAAACTGCAACTGCTGACCAGTTGATACATCGTTCTTTATTTGCTGAATAGCATTATAAAATACCACATTGTTCGCGGCGCCAGCGGTAGAATCTAAAGCATCAATGAGTGGTACGCCCGCGGCGAAAGTAGTAGAGAGCGTGCGCGCAAAGCGTGCTATGACCGCCTGATAAGCAATATTACCAAATATAGGGGCTTTTAAGGTAATACGATCTAAAAAGTCACGAAATTTCTTAGACCTTTTTTTGGCCTCAGAAAAACCAACGACAGAGCCGCCAATTACGATTATTAAAATAAACCACCATGACTGCATCCATTCTGACATGCCCACAACCATTTGCGTAAAGGCAGGCAGCTCTGCACCAAAAGACTCAAACAAGCCAGAGAACACAGGAACCACTTTAATAAGCAAGATGATTGTAACGATGACAGCAACCACAATAACCGCAATCGGATACTTCATGGCTTTTTTAATTTTAGCTTTAAGGAGCTCGCTCTTTTCTTTATAAGTAGCGACGCGCTCAAGCATGGTTTCAAGGGCACCTGATTGCTCACCAGAGTCAACAAGAGAGCAAAATAGATCATCAAAATAGCGTGGATGTTTGCGTAGTGCAGAGGCAAACGTACCACCAGCTTCGATATCGGCTTTAATTTTCAATACCAGATCTTTCATACTGGGATTATCTAGCGAATCGGCGACGATCTCAAACGACTGGGTCAAAGGCACCCCAGCTTTCATCATCGTAGCCAGCTGGCGTGAAAAAATAGCGATATCAATGGGCTTAATGGATTTTTTAATCGTAAATAAAGGTTTAGGTTTTTTCTTAATAGTCTTAACAGTGATACCTTGTTTGCGCAACGTCGCTTTGGCAAGCTCCAAACTACGGCTCGTCGTTTCACCTTTAATTTTTTGTCCACGCCGATTGACCCCATCATAGACAAAGTCTAACAGCATATCGGTCTTAGCTTGCGCCATATCGTTACCCTCAATTTTTAATCTGTATGCTCTAATCAGCGTTTTATTGGTAATTACTATTTAATAGATTCCTGTCTTATGATGACGTTTTTTCCATTCAACGTTACTCGGATGTCACTCGCATCATTTCTTGAATACTGGTTACGCCTTGCAATACTTTTAAAATGCCTGAACGGCGTAAGTCACGAAAGCCGTTTTTGAGAGCGGCATCTTTGATGTCGATGGCATTGCCGTCTTCCATAATAATGCGCGAAATATCTGGACTGACTTTCATGACCTCATAAATACCAACACGACCCTTATAGCCTTCACGGCACTCGCCACAACCGACTGGTTCATAAATCGTATGGTTTGGATCATCGAGATCAGTGTCAGTAAAACCAATCTCAAGCAGACTCTGTCTTGGTATCTCAAGTGGCTTTTTACAGTTTTTACATAAGCGCCGCGCTAGACGCTGAGCGATAACAAGGTTTACTGAGGTGGCAATATTAAAGGAAGCGACACCCATGTTACGTAGGCGGGTCAAGGTTTCAGGGGCAGAGTTAGTATGCAAGGTCGAGAGCACCATATGTCCTGTTTGCGCCGCTTTGATAGCAATCTCAGCGGTCTCAAGGTCGCGAATCTCACCAACCATGACAATGTCTGGATCCTGACGCAAAAACGCTTTTAATGCGCTTGAAAAGGTTAGACCTACTTTGGCATTTACGTTAACTTGATTGATGCCCTCAAGGTTAATCTCAACAGGATCTTCGGCAGTAGAGATATTACTTGATCCTGTGTTTAAAATATTAATTCCAGTATAAAGCGAAACGGTTTTACCAGAGCCTGTAGGGCCCGTAATCAATAGCATGCCCTGCGGTTTATGCAGAGCTTCCATAAACATCTCTTTTTGATCAGGCTCATACCCCAAAGCGTCGATACCCAGCATCGCTGAGGAAGGATCCAAAATACGTAGTACGACCTTTTCACCAAACAAAGTTGGTAGAGAGTTCACCCGAAAATCAATGGCTTTATTTTTAGATAATTTAAGTTTGATACGACCATCTTGCGGTATACGCCGCTCTGAGATGTCCATTTGTGACATGACTTTGAGACGCGCTGCGATTTTACCTGCCAATTGTACAGGTGGATTTGCCATCTTCTCCATCACCCCATCGACACGAAAGCGCACGCGGTAAGATTTCTCATAAGGCTCAAAATGTAAGTCGGATGCTCCCATACGAATGGCATCGACCAGCATTTTATTGACAAATTTCACAACAGGCGCTTCATCAACCCCATCTGTAAGCTTGGTTTCGCCACTTTCCTCTTCAGTGTCATCAAAGCCAATACTTAAATCACCATCAGCGAAACCATCAAAACTTTGCATGGTATCAGCATAGACACTCTCAATACGTTTTTTGAGCTTATCTTCTTCTACGACTACCGTCTCAACAGACAGTCGCGAATTAAAGGCAATGGCATCAATGGCATCAATGCGTGTGGGATCGCTTAAAGCCACAAATATACGCTGACCGCGCTTAAAAATAGGCAACGCATTAAATTTGCGAATGATTTTTTCGTCGACTAAATCTTTTGGGATAACGTCGTTGCTAAGGACATTAAGATCAAAAAAGGGGTCACCGAACGATTGCGACATTAACTGTGCCAACTGATAAGCGTTGGCCATTTTTTGGTCTACTAAATACGATACAAGGCTGGTTTGCTGCTGCTGTGCCTCAGTCTGTGCCGTCTTCATATTTGCAGCGCTCACGATACCAGCAGTTGTCAATTGCTGCGCAAGTCCGCCGAATGAGTGGGTTGTAGTAGACATTCACCTCTCCTTAATGCCGCATATAGAACAAATTTGTATAGGTTGGTTTTTAATGTTAATTGACTGTTGGGTTTAAATGATAAAAGAGCCGCTATATAAAAAGCAGCTAGTCAGCAGAGAAAGACACCATTAAAGAGCTGAACGTCAAGGACTTAGTAGCAAAAACTTGTCGTACTTTTTTAATGTGGTACATCAGTTTTAAAAACATGCAAGAAATATGACAGTTTAAAAGCAGGACGATTTTATAAGTATTTATTGCAAAGAGATCTTCATAAAAAAGCGGGTCAAACTTTGTATAACGCTAAGAAGACTATTAAGTGCGTTAGACGTATATTGCAGCTTGGCCGCTACATTGTCGCTATGCTGTAGACACCACAGAATATTTGTTATACTTGCGAGCATAATCGCCATGTTGGCAATGACAAATGATATAAGGTAGAGGACGCATGCAAGCTTGGGTAATTGGCAATTGGAAACAAAATCCGGCAACGCTTAGTGAAGCGAATACATTATTAGAGGCACTGGTAGCAGCTAACGATAAAGGTACCCAGCAGCAATGTCAGCTAATGCTAGCACCGAGCTGCATTCACTTGGCGGCTGTTAGCGCGCGCTTGCAAGATACCTTTATACTCACCGCCGCCCAAGATATCAGTGCTCATAGTGATAGTAGCGGAGCTTATACTGGTGATTGCTCAGCGCGGCAAGTGGCTGACGCGGGCGCAACATGGACGATACTGGGACACTCTGAGCGCCGCCAATATCATCAAGAGTCTCATGAAACACTATTAAATAAGATGAGCAATGCGTTTACACAACGTTTAGGCGTGGTGTTTTGTATTGGTGAAACTCAAGCTCAGTATGATGCCAAACAGACCTTTGCTGTGCTTGATGAGCAATTAAGTGTGATAAAAGCGCTACTCACTCAACGCTTAGAGCAATCAGAGCCGCAGTCTGAATGTGTTAACACGTTGGCTGAGCGTCTCATTATTGCTTACGAGCCTGTTTGGGCTATTGGGACGGGTAAAGTGCCTACGGTTATGGAAGTAGAAGCCACGCATCAATACATTAAGGAGACCGTCGCAAGCTTTCATAAAGCATTGCCTGCTATTACGGTTTTATACGGCGGCAGTGTTAATGCAGACAATGCCAGTGATTTTGCAGCCAGTTCTATGATAGATGGCGCGTTAGTAGGTGGTGCATCGCTCAAAGCCGAAAGTTTTTTAGCAATCGCTAATGCCTTTAACCCTGTTAAAGGTTAATGAAGTTAAATAAAGCACAAGCATCGTATTGCTTTACTATCACTCAATTTTCATAAACCGCTCTTATCAGTCGTTAAAAGTAGGTTTAATAGTGCCCTTGCAATCGTGTACAATGCGCCTTATTTATTTTGATATTCATTTACTTTCATTGTAGTTCTGTAGTTGTAGCATTAAATATTAAGTTAACTTTCGTTATTAGTCGTTGTTACGCGGCAAAAGAGGCCAGCATGTTTACGTTTATATTAACCCTACATATTATTGTGGCAATCGGCATGATTGGCCTGATTTTGATACAGCATGGTAAAGGGGCAGACGCTGGGGCATCTTTTGGTGCTGGTTCTTCTGGTACGGTCTTTGGCGCCGCAGGTACGGCCAACTTTTTGACCCGTGCCACTGCTGTTTTGACGGTAATCTTTTTTATAACCAGTATGACGCTTGCGGTTAAAGCTCGCGAACAAGCCGAAGACCAGTTTCGTTTAGATACGCCCGTTTCAGCGCCGCAAACGCCGCGACCCTTGACGCAAAATCCTCAGTAATGTCATCGTTTGATTGCTTCAACTTTACTGATATAGGTTTAGAGGAATTATTTAAACTCACCGCCTATAGCCTTTAAGATACCAAGATGATTGCACTTGTGGTCGCATATATAGAAACAGCTAATAAGCTTTTTATAGTAGGGCTTGCTATTTGAGTATGTTAGTTTTACAATGCTCGTCTGTTTTTATTTAGCTATCTTGATTCGCAGCTGTTATCCTCATAGCACAGAGCGAATTTTTATAATAAGTTAGATAAGAGCTGGTTAGCGATAGTTGTATAGCAATAAGCGATTGTGGTGGAATTGGTAGACACGCCATCTTGAGGGGGTGGTGGCGAAAGCTGTGGGGGTTCAAGTCCCCCCAATCGCACCAAATGCTCGATGCAGTATAGCGTCAAGTTAATTATTATAGCGATTAGATCTTTGATTTAATTTATTTTAAATAAAGATTGACAGACCTATAATAATCGCATACAATATGCATTCTAAATTGATGCGGGGTGGAGCAGTCTGGTAGCTCGTCGGGCTCATAACCCGAAGGTCGTTGGTTCAAATCCAGCCCCCGCTACCACTTTTTAATACTGATTTTTGTACACTAAATTTTCAGTGTAAATTAGCCCACCATTATGCTTGTGGGTTTTTTTGTATCTGACACTTAGCATTTACAGTCAGTTTACCGCGGCATCTATCCTACCTATACCAAGCTCTATGCTCATAGAGTATGATAATGTCAGCTACTTTTAGAGTAGTAGACGCTCAAGTTACTCTTCTTTATCTTACTTCTTTTATTAGCTCTGTTCTATTAGATAAAGAACAGGTTCATGATGACAGCTTATAAGAATTGAAAAGCAAATCATAATCAGCATATTAAGTATAATGATATTGCGATTTTTGTAAAAAACTAGAGACCCATACTAAGAGCTCATTTAGAGACTAGACTGAGAACCAATAAAATAGCCGTGGCTACCAGTAACTATATACCGTAAAGATAAAAGTTTAGCTTATAGGAC
>JARIAA010000212.1 GCA_029264635.1 Psychrobacter sp.
TTCGGACACTAACTCTGGTCTAGCACTGATCGTTTTTTTTCCATGCAAATTTATGATTCGCATCCAGTCTTCTTTCGTGTCATCAGTAACGAAAATAATTTTCTTCTTTTCGTTCGTACGAGCGAACTCAATAATCTGTTTCCAAACAATAAGATCACCAAAACCTTTCCTATAGTTTAGTCCTTCAAAAGCATAATATTCTTCACCGCTCTTGTTCTTTTGAGCTTTCAAGATATCTTCAAAACTTGGTGGTATCTTATTCTTAGCTCTAAACTCTCCATCCTTATATATATCTTCTAAGGCCTTTTGATCTTTAGGAGGAGAACCTAGACTCCCTTTACTGACACTAAATAATTGTGTTAATTCGGTTAGAACCACGTCTTGGTCAATATCATTTGTCAGTTTTTTAGCTTTAATTTCATCTAATTCACTTATAACTCTTTCAGACAACTCTCTAAACCTTTCAATGAAAGTTGCAGTTTCAATCTCACTATGCCTTTTATCCAAATCTAGATCTTTGCACTTTTTCTCAATACTACTTATAGACTCTCTAATAGAATTTTTGATAGTTGATAAACTTGAGTTCTGCTCACCAAGTACGGTCAATCTGTTTCTATGAAACTCTAAACCTACTTGGTAAGGTATCCAAATTCTATCTTCTATTTTCTTGATAACATTTAGAACCTCATCTCTTGACTCTTTTTTATATCGATATAAACCAAGAAGTACACTTGCATCAAACACAAATGTACCTTCTTCCCATAGTTCCTTAAACTGTTCAGGCGTTGGTTGATAATAGCCTTTAAATAAACTTTCCATAACTATTACATCTCAATCCCTTCCGCCTTCATCACTGAATGCAAATCTTTGTCACCGCGACCTGACATATTGACGATAATGGTTTGATCAGGAGTCATGGTCTTAGCTAGCTTAAGCGCATAGGCGACGGCATGCGCAGATTCGAGCGCTGGGATGATACCTTCTTTACGCGTGGATTCATGAAAGCCCTCTAACGACTCTTTATCCGTACAGCCAACATACTCAACACGCTTCATATCTTTTAAGAAACTGTGCTCAGGACCGACACCAGGATAATCAAGACCCGCTGATATAGAATGCGTCTCTTGGATTTGACCTTCATCGTCTGCCATCAGGTAAGTACGATTGCCATGTAGCACGCCGATACGACCAGCAGCCAATGGTGCAGAATGGCGACCCGTTTCAATGCCATCACCTGTGGCTTCGACGCCATACATTTTGACGTCAGGATCATTCAAGAAGTCAAAAAACAAACCAATTGCGTTTGAACCACCACCAACACAAGCGACCAACGCATCAGGCAGCTTACCCGTTTTTTCTAAATGCTGAATACGCGCTTCTTTACCGATAATTGCTTGAAAGTCACGTACTAATAGCGGATAAGGATGCGGGCCTGCAACTGTACCGATGATATAATAAGTGGTATCGACATTAGTGACCCAGTCGCGCATGGCTTCATTCATCGCATCTTTCAGCGTGCGCGAGCCTGAAGTCACTGGCACAACCGTCGCGCCAAGTAAACGCATACGATAAACGTTCATCTTTTGGCGCTCGACATCATCGGCACCCATATAGACGATACACTCTAGCCCTAGGCGTGCAGCGATGGTTGCCGTCGCCACGCCATGCTGACCTGCGCCCGTTTCAGCGATAATGCGTTTCTTACCACACATCTTGGCAAGGAGTGCCTGCCCAATGGTGTTATTCACCTTATGGGCGCCAGTATGATTTAAGTCTTCACGCTTAAAGTAAATCTGCGCGCCACCAATCTCATCACTTAAGCGCTTAGCATGGTAAAGCGGCGTTGGACGACCGACATAATTGACCAAGTCATTATGATACTCTTCCCAAAATGCAGGATCGGCCTTTACTTTGGTATATAGCGCCTCAAGCTCTTCTAAGGCGGCCATCAGCGTTTCAGAGACAAAGCGACCACCATGGACGCCGAAATGTCCGCGTGCATCAGGATATTGGTTAAAGTCTTGGACGTCTATTGGGTTGGTAAAGGTATTGATGGCTTTAGCCGTTGCATCTTTGTTAATGACGTGACTCATGATAATTCCTACTGTAATAAGTGGTATTTTTTAGAATAAATATAGAGAAAATAGTTTAAGCAATTCGTTATTTGATTGATACAAAACTAACTGATATTCAAAGGCTCTCTAAGCGTCTCATTTTGCCATCGGTCGCGTTTAACAGCTTTCATAAAAGCTCGCATCTTATTAGCGTCTTTTTTGCCTTTATCAACCTCAATTGCGCCGCTGACATCGACGCCATAAATAGGCAAATCATGAGTCGAAGCGACGTTGTCGGCATTTAGTCCACCCGCTAAGACAATCGGCAGTGAGCTATTAGACGGAATAAGGCTCCAGTCAAAGCGCGCGCCCGTACCGCCATATTTATGCGGATGATAAGCATCAAGTAAGATACTACTCGCTCCTGCTAAAGCGAAACTATCAATACGGGCGCTCACGCTATCTAGCGTGTCTTGCTCAGTATTGATACGTAGCGCTTTCATCCAGCGTTTATTAATAGCACCTGCCAGATGCTGACACTGCTCAGGTGTCTCGTCACCGTGGAATTGAAGGATATCAAAAGGCACATTATTTGCCAGCTCAATCAGCTCATCTTGAGATATATTGACGACCAAAGCCACAATACTCACAAAAGCAGGCACGGCTGCACTCAATGTCTGCGCCTGCGTTAAGGTGACGGCACGCGGACTTGGCGGATAAAACACCAAACCGATAGCATCAACACCCAGTTGCACAGCAGCATCGACATCACTAGGCTGAGTAAACCCGCAAAACTTAACGTGCATTATGTGGCCTTAAAACGTTAAATATAATATTAAGTATGACGTTAATTGACAAGTTCGCGATAAACGCTAATCATTAACTATGATGCTGATTTGTTAATCAACTGGCAAATCCATTGCATCCAAAAACTTATCCTAGCATACTTTTATTCATAGTTTTGTTTATGATTGCGATTGATTAATAGAGGAATACTTGAATGTCTAAAACTGCGTCAGCTAATGACGACTATAACAATAATACCAATGCAGATGTGACCCATTATTTAATGTGGTTTCGCCGTGATTTGCGCATCTATGATAATACCGCTTTGGCAGCTATCTGCGAGCGTGCACATGATAATAATGCCTCAGTTAGCGCTATTTTTCTTGTGACCCCCGAGCAGTTGCAAGCACACGATACTTCGATAGCACAGGTTGATCATATTATGCGTACCCTACCGATACTTGCTCATCATTTGCAGACACAACTCAACATCACTTTACATGTGCAGGTTTGCCAAAATTTCACTGACTGTGTGGATACGCTAAGCGCACTGTGTGCCGCTAACCATATCAGCTGCGTGATGGCCAATCATGAGTATGAAGGTAATGAGATTGACCGCGATGAGCAATTGACCGCACGATTGGCAAAAAACGATATTGCGTTTATGCGCTGGCATGACCAATGTATTTTACCGCCGCAAAGTATCACAACGAACGATGGCGATACTATGTACAAAGTGTTCACCCCATTTTATAAAAAGTGGCGACACACTTTAGAGGTAAGTACGATGCAAATGCATGAACCAATCGCTAGCAATAGCAGTAATAGAGCCAAGTTAGAAACGTCAAATGAGAGTGCCACTACTATCCAAGCTATAGAAAAGTTAGGCAAAGAAACCGTCGACAATTATCAAAAGGCATTACGAGATGACTTTTCATTACAAGACATTGATTCACTACAGCATATTGATATGGACACGCAGCTTGACCACGCTTGTGCAGATTACCCTGCTGGTGAAGCAGCCGCTTACCAGCGTTTAGAAGCTTTTATCGCTGATGACATCGATGACTATGATACAGCCCGTGATGCGCCAAGTTTGCAAGCGACTAGCCAGTTATCAGCTTACCTGACTATTGGCGCAATCAGCCCCAGACTGTGTTATTTGCAGGCGACCAAAGCATTAGAAAAACGGCACGGTAATGATGACGATAGCCTTGATGACTTTGATAACTATGGTGATTCTAACAACAATAGTGACTCTGATAACAATAGTGACTCTGACAACAATGACATTAACCGCTGGATAAGCGAGCTGGCTTGGCGAGATTTTTATCGACATGTTTTAGTAGAGAAGCCAGAGCTTGTCCGCCACAAAGCTTATAAAGAAGATACCGATACCAAAATCAATTGGTCATATAACAACGATGATTTTATGGCATGGTGTACAGGCATGACAGGTGTGCCACTGGTTGATGCTGCCATGCGCTGTCTCAATGCGACGGGCTTTATGCACAATCGCTTACGGATGGTCACGGCGATGTTTTTGACTAAAGACTTACTCATTGATTGGCGCCTGGGCGAGCGCTATTTTAATCAGCAACTGATAGATGGTGATTTTGCTTCTAATAATGGCGGCTGGCAGTGGAGCGCATCGACAGGGACGGACTCGGCACCTTACTTTCGTATTATGAATCCTTTTAGCCAAGCTGGTTCTCATGATCCAAAAGCCATCTTTATCAAGACTTGGTTACCTGAGCTCGAAGACATGCCTGCCAGCATCTTGCACAGCGAGGACAAAATGCGTAAGACGCTGAAAAAAGGTGGTCAGTTTGCCTATATCAACTATCCAGCGCCCATGGTAGAACATAAAGCAGCTCGGCAATTGGCAATTGCTGAGTTTAAAAAGACTAATATCTGATTAGACTGAGATCAATATGAACCAGTATTTGTCATCGTATTATTTACTATGATATTGTTGATCAAGCTCTACTAAATGATTGATGGCCTTATTCATACCGTGCATAATTTGCCCAAGCAGGACTTGTTGTTTGGTAACTACGATGACAATCATCGGCTGATTGTTATTAGGCACGGCGCTGATCATAATCTTTCCGTCTTGAGCATCCAAAATGACAGAGCGACAGCCCGTTAGCTTTGCTTCATTGGTCAGCGCTTGCACTAAAGCCAAAATAGAGCTACCGACCGCAGATAATTTACCAGCGTCATAGTCTTTTTGAAAAATAGAGCTGACTTCAAATCCATCAGTGGTCGCAAGCAACACGCCATCGATACCGCTGGTGGCATGAATCAGATTATGTAAAACTTCTTTTGCCGCTATAAGATAGTTTTCAGAAGGCTTAAGACGGTTTGTCTCCATCTGAAACAGCGTATCATTCATTATGTTTTGTCCGTTATTTATAAATGCAGGGTTATATCTAGTGATATTTGCAGATGTGTTGGTTGGAATAAGTAAATAGCAAGGCTTGCACTTACTTAATTAATCTTGTTCAAGCGCGGTGATAATGGTTTCTACTAGTAACAGCACATCGTCTTTTTTGCGCATATCCACTGGAAAAATGGGGATACTACGCTTGTTCTCATCTAACCATTCACGGTAAATATCAAACTCACGCTCAGGTTTTTTATCCACTTGGCTGATACCGACAATAATACGCCCTTGATAGATCTTCTCAAAAGTTTGCAGATAATATGCCATGTACTGTACTGGATTGGCAGCAGAGTGGTCGATTAAGATAATCACCCCAAGCGCTCCCTGCGATAGGATCGGCCAAATAAAATTAAAGCGCTCTTGTCCTGGCGTACCATAAAGACCGATACCCGTCCCGCCCTCTAAGGTCAGCTCACCATAATCCATCCCAACAGTCGTCAGCACCTTAGTATGTGCGTCCAGATCTGTATTTTGCACTTCAGTTGATACCACAGGGATGTCAGAGAGGCTAGCAATAGCTTGGGTTTTTCCAGCGCCCATTGGACCACTAAAAACAATTTTTAGACGTTGCATAATAATTGACTACCTATCACTCAAAGGAGCGTTCAAAAAAATAATACAAATGGAAAAATAAATGGCTAACTAGTTGGAAAATAGCTGGTAGCGGATGAGGCTGACGTTATAGGCCAAGCTTTCGACGCAGCTTCGATAAAAACCCACGTTTTTCTTGCTGGGCCGAGGTGAGCTTTTGACTACTCGATTTACTCGTAGCGCTATTGTTTATACTTCTTGCAGCAAATATAGTACTTGATGTCGCCCCCTTAGCAGGTTCACCTCGAGCACGCCTATCTAACAACGCATCAAACGTATTGTGTTTTTTATTACTCATAGTCGATGTAGCTGATTCGTCTGCTATGTTATTAGCGCTGGTGTTATTAGCGCTGGTAGCTGTATTCGACGACGTTATTATAGAAGGCCTATGCTTGTTTGCCTCAAGATGCGAATGGTCAATCAGCGTATCAAGCTGATAGTAGTTCTCAGTTTGCAGGCTTCCTGAAAATAAAAGACTGGCGATTATTTTTTTGGCGGTTTTGATGGAAATACCATCTAACCCTGCCAATTGATTAACATCACATGGCGCAGACTCTAGTGCTGTCATCACTTGTAAGAGCTCGCGTCGACCTTCACCAATCATGCCCACCATGCTATTGTTTGTAGTATGTTTTTGCACGACAGGTTTAATCCAGTAGCGCAGCTGATAGCTCGTATCATCATTTACCAATGGCAGCAATAACTCTGACTGCTGCCAAGCACATTGCCAAAGCCATTGGATTAAATCTTCGGCCTCGATATCTTCTGGGCGCTCATGATTATAAGGCTGCAACTGCCAACCAAGAGTGAGAGTAGATAAAGGGCCGTTTTCAAAACCTTGAAGGCACCAAGCACGAGAATGCTTAGGCTCGATAATAGCAAGCACTTGCTGACCGACGACTATCTGATAAAGCCCCAATGGGCGCTGTTGGAGTGTTTTTATAACGCTAATGATGTTCTTATAATCTTCTGAGCGAAAATGGGTATTAAAGCTCGGAGCAGCAGCATGATTGCTATTGGCAGTATGTTCCGAATTCAAGGTTACCACTTCGCTAAAAGGTGATGGCGTTTGATGAGTACTGAGCATGTCATCTACCCATGTTTCATCTTGATAGCCAGTCTTATCTGATATTACAGGCTTTTGAGTCAATATGGAGACCGACTTTATCAACCAAGATTTGAGCTCATCAAGCTGTCTGAGCGGTAACATAATTTTATCATTTACTATGACACCAGCCATAGCCTCCGTTCGACTGACGTATAAGACAGGTTTATGCTGCTGATTTTGTAAATGTTCGATGCTAGCAGCATGACGAAGCTCACTATCAATCAAAAATAAATCGACCTGCGGATCTGTAGCGAGTACCCATTCAAGATCAACGTCTAAATGCAGTAGCACTCGCAGATAGCCTTTAAGTACGATTTCATCAGCAGGCTTTAAGCCAACCAATGCCGTACGCAACACATTTTTCGGATTACTTTGGGTATATGCTGCAAAGCTACTCATCTGCCATCTCCAAACGTCGCGTTTTGCCATAACTTTTGTTAAGCCAACGCCTCTCGCTAATATTATTTATACACCGCGTCAGCTTATCTGACTTTATTTAGCACAGCTTATGCTTATCTAGCATTGGTTGAATAAGGCTTAATGCATATTCACAATTATAAAGTGTAAAAAATATTAGAGATATACCTGTTAAGCCGCTTATCATGCCACCCATACCATGATTTTATGATTTGCTATACGTTTTATAAGAAAAATACTGTTATTACCCTTATCAAATAGTAAACGCCCTGTGATTGGCGAATAAAACCACTAATCATAAGGCGCTAAAACAATTAAAGATAAAGAGGTCAATAAAAAACTATGCGGCACGTACTGGCAATTGACAAGAACCTGCTCCTTGAGTGGTCACCGTCACTACGGCACCAGTCAATGAAAATAACTGCTGCAATTGAGTTTGCGCATTTTGTAGTGCCATATTCATGACATCGCCGCGGCAAGCACGCTCAAGGACTTCTTTTTTGGCCATGCTCTGCGCTTGCTCCCATATCTTAGGATCTACCTGCATTAAACCAAAAGCGCCTGTTTGCCAATCATATATCTCGATATCGTCTAAATAAACTGAAAATATCTCTGACGGTGGTAAGGTGATATGGATCTTTGGCATAATCGATACCGGTGTATTAGCATCTTTGTTCTCATCATTGGCAGCGGCCTGAATTTGCGGATCAGGTTGTATAACTTGCACCATCTCAGGGGTAAGTGCGCTTAAATCGATGCCCGCCTCTACCCGACCACGAGCAATAAACAGTCCTTTTTGCTCGTCTTGCCATAGTTTCATCCAGCTGCCTTGACGTTGACTGGTAATAACCGTATCTACGCTAAAGGCAACTGTTTGCAGGCGATTGAGCTGCTGTATTTGCGTGACGACCCCTTCACGGGTAATGATCTCAATTGGCTCATCTTCAGTGCGATTTTGGACGATATAAATCGCAAAAGCCAATGCCGCTAAACCGAGCAGTAGTATGAGCCATGACATTAAGGCAACAGGCTTTTTAGGTTTAGGATGTTTACTAAGCATTTTATTCGTGTCCGTAGATTTACGATTATTAGAAGCTGTCATATAAGCTACCTTTTTATATTTAGTGATTAATGACATTCATAAACCTACATGAATGATAAGTAAGTGCTGATATTAAGTGCTGATATATAGGTACTGATACTTAATATAAATGACGTTTTTTAAACTGACTTCAAGGATAAACTACCAATCCTCTACACAATTGCTTACTGCGTATTTTTAAGACTGATGTCTTTATTAAAATCATAATAAGTTTTAGCAGGATGAAATCAGAGTATCGATTTTATATCGAACGGCCCATCTCTTAAAGTTTCCATCTTGTTCTGGTGTAAAAGACAAAAAGTCGTTGCGTCTGAGGCAAACTTTACCTACCATAGTCCGATTGTATCGATAAAACGTCAACGTAGATGGACCATCCTACATTAGCCTACTAACAGGCGGTCAATAGACAGCTGCTTAACCATAGATGATTCATTTATGCATAAATATATCGAGCAAATCATTAGTTATATCAGGTTATATATCAAGGCAAGCTAGTAGCCACTAGTCAGTGCTCAGCGCCTTATTTATTATTTATATTGTCAAAGATAAGGTTACGCTCTACTTATGAAAGCCAGTCAGTTCTTATTTGCTACTCTAAAAGAGACCCCAAGTGATGCCGACATCATCTCAAGCCAGTTGATGGTGCGCGCCGGTCTTATTCGTAAAATTGCTTCTGGATTGTATATTTGGCTACCGATGGGGCTGCGCGTCTTACAAAAAGTCGAGCGTATCGTCCGTGAAGAGATGCAAAATATCGGTGCCCAAGAAGTCCTGATGCCGATGACTCAGCCCGCTGAATTATGGCAAGTCACTGGTCGCTTCGACGACTATGGTCCTGAGCTTTTACGCTTTAAAGACCGTCATGATCGAGATTTTGTCCTAGGTCCTACTCATGAAGAGGTCATCACCAATCTTGCTCATGGTGAGCTGCGCAGTTATAAACAGCTGCCTATTACATTCTTTCAGATTCAAAGCAAGTTCCGTGATGAGATTCGTCCACGTTTTGGGGTGATGCGCGCTCGTGAATTTACGATGAAAGATGCTTATTCATTTCACATCGATCAGGCTTCATTAGCCAAAACTTATGACGATATGTTTGATGCTTATACGCGTATTTTTACGCGCTTAGGGTTGGACTTTCGTGCTGTACAAGCGGACACCGGCTCCATTGGTGGTTTTGCTTCGCATGAGTTTCATGTACTCGCCGATAGCGGTGAGGATGATATTGCCTTCTCAGATTCATCTGACTATGCAGCAAACGTAGAGCTTGCTGAGTCAATTTCTACGGCTGAACGCAAACCGCCCTCACTAGCACGCGAAGATGTGACGACTATCAACATGCCTACGTGTGAGGCGGTCGCTGAGCATTTGGATATTGCGCTTGCAACCACCGTCAAGACCTTGATTGTACATGGTCATACTAGCGATGATGAGCCACAACTGATCGCTTTAGTGCTACGCGGCGACCATACATTAAATACCATCAAAGCTGAAAAAATTGAAGAAGCCAATGTACCATTAACGATGGCAAGCGAAGAGGAGCTAAAAGCAGCAGGCCTACATAAGGGTTATATTGGCGTTGAGCTTGATATGCCTGTCTTTGTCGATAGAGCCGCTGCTGCATTGTCTGATTTTGTCTCAGGTGCGAACGAAGTCAATAAACATACCATTGGCATGAACTGGGTACGCGATGCTCGTATCACGCGTATCGTCGATATACGCAATGTCCATGAAGGGGATCCATCACCAGATGGTAAAGGAACACTACAGATCAAACGCGGCATCGAAGTCGGTCATATCTTCCAGCTGGGCGACAAGTATTCGCAAGCGCTAAATGCGACCGTCTCTGGTGAAGATGGTAAGCCTGTTACACTTATGATGGGTTGCTATGGTATTGGCGTAAGCCGTATTATCGCCGCCGCTATTGAGCAAAATAATGACGAAAATGGCATTATGTGGCCGTCAACGCCAGATGTTGCTGATTCTTTAGCACCTTTTGAAGTCGCTATCGTGCCCATGAAGTCGAAGGAAGACGCGGTTATGCAGTCTGCCACTGCGCTTTACGATGAGCTCAAAGCGCAAGGGGTCAATGTCCTGCTAGATGACCGTAATGAGCGTCCAGGCGTCAAATTTGCTGATCTTGAGCTGATTGGGATTCCGCATCGTATTGTGGTTTCAGATCGCAACCTTGCTGAAGATAAATACGAATACGTCAATCGCCGTGATAACGAAAAGCTCATGTTAAGCCGTGAAGAAGTATTAGCAAAGTTAAGCAGCCAATAACGTTAACCGCTAATTTTCGACCACAAAAAGCGCCTATCTCATTTAATAAGATAGGCGCTTTTTTGTGTATCGGCTAAACTGTAAAATTAGCTTAAACTATTGCTCTACTGGCGGATTAATCGGCTAGGCGCTGGCAGTAGTGAGGTATCACTGACGCGGCAAGGATTGATATCGATACCACCGCGGCGCGTGTACCACGCTCTGACCATCAATGCACTTGGCTCATAATACTGAGTCAAATCAGCAAATATCTGTTCAACACATTGCTCATGAAAACCATTGTGCTGACGAAAGCTTAAAATATAACGCAGCATATTGGCATTATCAATTGTCTTTTCGCTGCTTATTGAAACCGCTAATGTGCCCCAATCTGGCTGATTGGTCACTGGACAATTACTACGCAGTAAATGAGAATAAAAAGTATACATCTGATGATTATCGGCTACTATTTCATTCGCATTATTGCCTAACAGTGAAGCATCAGGATGCTCACATAACGCAACTTTATCTGTGCTATCTGCCAATGCATGATCAATGCAGACGCCATCGGGCTTGATGATGAGCAAACCTGATGTATTATTCAGCTCATCATCTAGGCTAAATAGCTCAACTTTTACCGCTGCTTGCACACAGCTTGATAAGTCTTTAGCAATCAGCGCTTGCACGTCTTCCCAGCTTACAAATTCAGTAAAGTTAATACTGTTCAGATATAGCTTAAGCGATTTTGACTCAACGATAAACGGTGAGCTGGCAGGCACACTAAAACGCGCCATGGCCACTTGCGAGATACCTTGGCTATCAAGCCATGACAGCTCAGAAGCGTGCCACCAATCTACACCGATAGCCAATTTTTCATCATGCCAGCCGATCGCATCACGCCCTATACGACGAGCAATCGGATATAACATTTCTGGACTATACTGGGTTGGATAGTCAGTGGTTTGCTCACCTAAAATGCCATGAATACTCATTAGCTTTCCTAATCTCATTAACTTTTATAACATTCGTCATCTTTAGTGACCATTATCAACTCTGTGAAGCGACAAGATACTTACTACAAACGTACACGTGACCCGTTGCTTAATAGTCGATAAGAGATGATATAAAATATCACACAGAACGCGAAAATCGCAGCCATCGAATACCAAACGTTGACATCAGAATAGCCAAGGATACCGTAGCGAAATGAGTTAACCATATACACAATCGGATTGAGCAGCGAGATGTTTTGCCAAAATGAGGATAAATTTTCCATCGAATAAAACACCCCACCAAGGTAAGTAAGTGGTGTTAAGACAAAGCTTGGAATGATAGAGATGTCATCGAATGAGCGCGCAAACACAGCATTAATAAAGCCGCCGAGTGAAAACAGGATAGAGGTTCCAAGTACGGTAAACAACGTCACAAATAAATGCTCGATACCAAGGTCGGTAAAAAATAGCGCGACGATAGAGACGATAAAGCCAACGGTTAGTCCACGAAAAACACCCCCACTGACATAACCCATCAAAATGGCATGTTTAGAAACAGGAGAAACCAGCAGCTCCTCAATACTAGCAGTGAACTTTGCACTAAAAAAACTCGACACAACGTTTGAATAACTATTGGTAATAATCGCCATCATAATCAGGCCAGGGACGATAAACTGCATATAGGGCACCCCGCCCATCTCCCCGACGCGCGAACCAATCATTTTACCAAAGATAACAAAGTAGAGGCTCATAGTGATGACAGGCGGCAACAGCGTTTGTGGCCAAATACGTAGAATGCGGCGCACCTCTTTTAATAATATTGTACGAAAAGAGATCCATTTTTTAGCCAATGACATCGTTCCATTAGGATTTGCAACCATTCTTTGATTCATAACCCTGCCTCCTTCATACTGTCCGCACTCTGAATGTTTTTTTCAACTAAGCGCATAAATAACTCCTCTAGTCGGTTAGATTTATTACGCATACTTGTAATATGAATACCTTGGTCAGACAGCTGAGTGAACACCCCATTTAACGATTCACCTTCAGTCAATGTCACCTCAATGGTAAAATCATCTGGTTGCAGCACTGCCGTAACCCCGTTTAACGTAATTGGATGCGTCAATGGCGTCGTTACATCAAATACAAACGTTTCAACCGACAACTGGGCAAGCAAATCTTTCATTTCCGTATTAATACGAATCTCGCCATGATCCAAAATCGCAATACGCTTACACAATTGCTCAGCTTCTTCAAGATAATGCGTGGTGAGAATAATAGTGGTGTTCTCTTCAATATTAATTTGCTGCATAAATTCCCACATGGAACGGCGCAGCTCAATATCGACCCCAGCGGTCGGCTCATCGAGGATTAGTAATTTAGGTTTGTGAATCAAAGCGCGTGCAATCATTAAACGCCGCTTCATACCACCTGACAGCTCACGAGACATTGTGTCGCGCTTATCCCAAAGACCCAGCGCTTTGAGCAAACGCTCAGCCCGTGGTCTGGACTCTTTGGCAGGAATACCGAAATATCCAGCTTGAGTGATAAGGATATCTTGCACTTTCTCAAACTGGTTAAAGTTAAATTCCTGTGGCACTACCCCTAAGTATTGTTTAGCAATTGAGGGGTTTTCTAACAGATCCGTACCGAAAATATGAACGCTACAAGTCGATGGTTTAAAGAGTGAGCTGATGATACCGATCATCGTTGACTTACCAGCACCATTCGGTCCAAGCAAAGCAAAAAAGCCGCCCTGAGGCACCGTCAAGGTGACATCTTTTAGTGCCGAAAACCCATTATCATAGGTTTTTGATAAATTTTGAATAGAAAGCGCTGGTACCTCAGACATGAATACCTCTTTTTGGTTTGATGAAATAAGTTTTATGCGTTAAAAAAATGACGTAATGCTCTAAGGTGAGGCTACTACGGACAAATTTCAACGGCTATATAACAGAAGCACACCATTAACATTACTAAACATCAACCGTAAAAAAACGTCTATCTCATCAAATGAAATAGACGCTATAAGATTCTATGACGACTGGTATATTATTATCCTAGATGAGTTAGCTTGCCGCGCCAACCATATAATCTACAGCATTTTGAACTTCTTCATCAGGAATATCAGCACCGCCTTTTGCAGGCATAGCATTAAAACCATTGATAGCATGTGTATATAGCGTCTCCGTCCCTTTTGCTATCCGTGGTCCCCAAGCACCCGCATCCCCTAATATAGGCGAGCCAAGTAACCCTGATGCGTGACAAGTTTGACAGACTGCGTTATAAACAGCAGCACCATCACGAGGGCCATCACCAGCAGCAGGACCTGATGAGCGCGCCGTCACGTCACAAACCTCATCATCTTCAAAACATACTTTTGCTACAGGTTGAATACGCGCAATTAAGTTTGGGTATAAAGCGATGAGCTTTTGTACTTGCGGCGTATCTTCAGGAATAGGCTCTTCTTCAACCGCTGGTGCAGCTACCGCTGTCTCCTCAGTACCAGCAGCGGCATCTGTCGCTCCATCTGCGGTAGCTGTCTCGTCAACAGGCGCAGCGGCATCTGTCGTATCCGCAGCAGCTTGGGTTTCGTCACCCAGTTGTTGAGGCGCATTTTCGACAACCTCCTGAGCTTCTGCGACATCCGTTACCGTTACAGGAGTCTCTGCAACATCTTCAGCTTGGCTCACAGCGATACTAGCGATTCCTAGAATGGCAGCTGCCGATAACATAACTACTTTTCTCATTCGTCACGTTCTCTTATTACGTATACAAGACATAGCATGGCTTGGACATTCTGTTTATCCTCCTTTGATAACCTCTCGTTATCAATAGCAAACAGCCATCCCGCAGGCAAACGCCTTGTCATCGGTGATTATAAATGTGGATTCTCCCTAGCATTATAAGGGAAAAGATAGGTAGATTGCCATGCCTGTTTGCTGACTATGTTGTTTTTTCTCAAAAAATCTCAATAGCACCCTTCATTGATTGGCTTTATACCTTTTATTTGTTAGACTAAGCGGTCTTTATTTTTCGACACGTTGTACTGCTGACAATACGTATCTATCTGTTGTATTAATCAGTCTAGTAGTCAGCTCATCTTATGCGCTCGTAGCTCAGTTGGATAGAGTATCGGTCTCCGAAGCCGAGGGTCGTGGGTTCGATTCCCGCCGAGCGCACCAATCATTGTACTGCCCCTTTCTCTTTTCCTCGCATTATCTATTTTAATCCGCTGACACAGTTTGTGTCAGTAGTCACCTCGTTCCTAAAATCTGCTCTTCCAATTTTGCTGTTTATGTTATTCCCTCCCTTAAATCTCAATTCTTATAGTCGTTTTAAATCATCAATACGCACATTTTGACCAAAAATACTGTGTTATTTGCTCCTAAAGCAATCTTTACAAAAAAAACCTTTTTTATAAAAAATAGTGCTTACATTTAAAAAGCAATATGGGTAATATTGCGTCTTAGGGTATTTATGTAACTATATGTATCTAAATGAATATTATAGCAATATTCTGGAAACTAAATATAGTCGCAAAGTTAAAAAATGGTCTTACTCACTAATAATATTTTTTAAAAATTTCCCTATGTTAAATAAACTAGCAATATTTAAACGTTAATAATAAAAAATTTAGGAAATATCATGAGTGTTTTTTATATGGCTGCACTGTCAGTAGGATCGGTATTTTGGGGCGTGGTCGTTGTTTGGTTAATGGCGACAAGATGATAAGCTACAAACGAATCAAGATCTATGTAACAGTTTTGCGTAGAAAACGATTTTATGCACTTAAAAATTTTATTTGATCTGTATAAAAGGAGCTTTTATAACTCTTTCTACGTCTAATCAGTGTTTTGTAAACTTGTACTAAGCTGCGCAAGACTTGGTACTCGATGATAATTAATAATAGGTACACTTCCTAACCGGCGCTGGCCTACAGCGATGCTTTTGTCTATCGTAATCATCGCAACCTTTTTATTATCTTTAACAAGCAGCAAGTGATTGGCTCTACGATTTGCCTCATAATCAGGAAAATGCTGCTTTAATAAAATAGCTGTCTTGTATAACCCATCGTTAGCTGACGATTTTGCACCTGATAGATGCTGAGCTTTGTTTTTGTCATTATTGTTAGCTCCACGCAAGTATGCTACAAACCATAACGCTACAATGACTGCTATCAATATGACAAGCCACCAAATTCCATCTATCATAGGACAGGATATCCATTATTAATAAGGGTTAGGTCATGTTAGCAGAATTATCACCAAAGTTAAGCGTTGAAATACAGCGTGCTGCTAAATTGTTAACAAACCCAGCACCTGTCTGTGTTTTGACAGGTGCTGGTATTTCAGCAGAAAGCGGTATTCCAACCTTTCGTGACAAACAAACAGGCTTATGGCAGCGTTATCGCGCTGAGGATTTGGCCACACCGACGGCCTTCGTACGCGATCCCAAACTGGTTTGGTCGTGGTATCAATGGCGCAGACAACTGGTGCATGATAAAAAACCTAACGCCGCTCATTGTGCGCTTGCCAAGTGGCAACAGATGAGCAAAGCTAATCATCAAAGCGTGACGCTAATCACGCAGAACGTCGATGACTTACATGAGCAAGCGGGTAGCATGGTGACACATTTACACGGACATCTCTGGCGTAACCGTTGTCATGACTGTGGTACGCCTTTTGAGAATGAAGTAGAAGCTTTAAATAGCAGCAAAGACGCTATTTATTTCGATGATGAACTCATAACTTGTCAGCACTGCGGTGGTTATATCAGACCTGATATCGTTTGGTTTGGTGAGTCGCTACCCATGCAAGCGTGGCAAACGGCAGAAGACGCGGCCGCAAGCTGTAAGGTATTTATCAGTATTGGTACGTCAAGTTTGGTTTATCCTGCCGCAGGTCTTGCGCAATTAGCCAAACAAAATGGGGCAACAATCATTGAGATCAATCCCAATCCAACACCCAATACCGTGGTTGATATCACTTTGGCAGCAAATGCAGGCATAGTCATGCAGTTACTTATCGAGCAAATCGATGCGCGCTCTTAATGACTGTACGTAAAACAACGTTATGCATTTAGCTACTAAGCAAAATTTACTGTAGTGCAAGGTCGACCTTCGCCAAGTACGCTTCTTTTAAGTCATTATCTATAAACGAGGATCTAAAAGAATTTTTTACTAAAGTGATAATATCTTTCTGTGTTAATGGTAAGTGTTCACATAAATTAATGAAGTTTTGATTGATATAGCCTTTAAAATAGGCAGGATCATCAGAATTGATGCTGACATTTAAACCATAATCCAAAAGCGCTTTGATATTATGTTGTTGGTAGGTTTCAAATACCTTTAGCGCAATATTTGAATTTGGGCAAACCGTCAGCGGTATTTGCTCCTCCTTTAGTCTTTGCATGAGCGCCGCGCTATTTATAGATTGCACGCCATGATCTATTCTATTGATCGCTAATAAATCTAGAGCCTCATAGATATAAGAAAAGTCCCCTTCTTCGCCCGCATGAGCGACTAATTTGAAGCCCTCATCCTTTGCTTTTTTAAATACCTCAGTAAACTTCGATGGAGGATTGTCAAGCTCCGAAGAATCAAGACCAACCCCTATGATATCCTCTTTGAACCTTAAAGCTTCTTCTAAGGTAGCAAACGCTGCTTGTTGTGACAAATGCCGTAGAAAGCACATGATAATACAAGAGGTGATGCCATATTTCTGCTTGGCATCAGCCAACGCTTCTTTTATACCAGTGATGACCGTTTCAAAAGAGACACCTCTGGCAGTATGCGTCTGTGGATCAAAAAATATCTCTGTATGAACGACATTGTTTTCGACACATTTCAGGACGTATTCCCAAGTTAGATCATAAAAATCGTCTTTAGTGATCAGTACATTGGCACCTGCATAATAGATATCTAAAAAGGTCTGTAGATTGGTGAAATTATAAGCTTTACGTACGTCCTCTATGTCTTTATAAGGAATAGATACATTATTTTTTTTAGCTAGCCTAAACATCAGCTCAGGCTCCAATGAGCCCTCAATATGTAGGTGCAGTTCAGCTTTCGGTAGCTTTTTTATTAAATCTATCATCATATTTTTTATCGCCATACTTTTAACCATACTATTTTAAAAACACTACAGTATCAGACAGCTCATTGCCAGCAGGATCGTGCTCTAAATGATAATATTGGCGCATTAATTGCCCAACTTCATCCAACAAATCACTTAAGCTCTCCTCAACTTTTTTATTATTGATACTTGCTACCGCTTTCTCACACATGGCTTGCCAGACGGTTGGGCTGACGTGAGCGCTGATACCACGATCAGCGACGATCTCTAACTGATGCTCACAGATATTGACATATACTAAGACCCCTGTATTTTCTTCTGTATCCCACACGCGATATTCACTGAATAAATCAATAGCACGCTCACGGCAATCAGTATGATAGGCTTCTTGAATAGGTAAGTGATTTTCTATAATTAAAAACACCTCACCACGATGCCCTCGCTCCGCTTTTGTGACTTTGGCAGTCAGACGCGCCTTAGCATCTGCCGTTAGCCATTTGCTATGCAGCATAGGAACAAACAAGACTTGACGCCACCAACGGGCAAAACTTGCCTCTGATGAAGGTAAGTTGCTTTGTGTCATTATTTTTTCCTCAAGTAGGCAATTGCTGACTGCTATCTTTTGCATAGTTAAACAGGTTATAAAAGAGATGTGTCTTATCTCTTACTCTACAAACCAATCTATAAACTCTATAGTCTATAGTAAATCGACATAAAATGAGCTTACCAGGAGCCACCCGCACCGCCGCCGCCAAAACCACCGCCGCCGCCGCCGAAGCCGCCACCACCAAAACCACC
>JARIAA010000250.1 GCA_029264635.1 Psychrobacter sp.
GGTTCTCGTATCTTGCTGCGCCGTCCAGCGGCTACCGTAGCCAACTGCCTCCCCAGCATTAACCAGTTGCATCGCCATAATATGGGCGCTAAATTCCATCACAGGCTGTAGCCTTAAGTCGTCAGCAGATTGATCAATGACAGGTGAGCTGCCATATAACATAATACCTGGACGAACCCAGTCATAATGGTTGTCAGGGAAATTTACTATTCCTGCTGAATTGCATAACGAGCCTTTAACAGCTGGGCTGATATAGTCTTGCAAGTAGGTTAGCATGTCCGAAAAGCGCTGTATTTGAATAGTATTTAGCGGATGATCGCGATTATCCGCGTTTGCAAAGTGAGTTGTAAGGATAAGATCGTAACCAGCATCGTGTAAACGCTGTGCTGCCTCTATCACCGTCTTTTCATTAAAACCTAAACGATTCATGCCAGTATTGTATTTTAGCCAAACCTGCCGCGCTGGGCTATTAGCTGCTGGGACGTTCTCTAACGCCCAGTCTAACTGCGGTGCATGATGAATCACGCAGCTACAGGCGTTATCAATAGCGTGCTGCCACTCTTTGGCGCTAAACACGCCCTCAACCAGACCTATCGCTTTATCCCAGCCCCATTGCCGCGCCTCCAATGCTTCAGCAAACGTGGCAACGCCGATACCATCTGCTTGCTTTAATGCTGGCAGCACGGCCGCCACGCCATGACCGTAAGCGTTGGCTTTTACCATGGCCAATACTTTTGCGCTCGGCGCGCGGTTTTTTACTTGGTTTAAATTATGAGTGAGAGCAGCAGAGTTGATAGTGATTGTGGCAGTACGCATAGTTGATTTCTTTATGAGCAATAGGTTATTAGATAGAGGTTTTTATAAATACATAATGAATAAACCGACGTTATTCATCGTCAAATGTGACCCCTTGGTAATATTCAGGGGTGAGGTTAATAAAGCGGGTAAATTGACCTTCAAAACCCAAACGTCTGGTGCCGATAGGGCCGTTACGCTGCTTACCAATGATGACCTCAGCAACGCCTTTATGGTCCGAGTTTTCATTGTAAACTTCATCACGATAAATAAACATAATCAAATCGGCATCCTGCTCAATAGCGCCGGACTCACGCAGATCCGACATGATAGGCCGTTTATTCGGTCTATTCTCTAAGCTTCGGTTCAACTGTGATAGCGCAATCACTGGACATTCAAGTTCGCGGGCTAGTGCTTTTAGGCTACGAGAGATCTCCGAGATCTCCCCAACACGGTTGCCATCGAGATTAGGCACTTTCATTAATTGTAGATAATCGACGATGATAGCGCCAAGCTTACCGTCGTGGTTTTTGGCAATACGGCGACAACGTGAGCGCAGCTCTGATGGTGGCAATGCGGTGCTATCATCAATGTATAAATGCTTGGATTGTAAGTGCTGAATCGCATTCATCATTTTTGCCCATTCATCTTCGTTCATCTGGCCTGAACGCAAATGGGTCTGATTAATAGCGCCCCATGAGGATAGTAGACGCATTACAATAGATTCAGCGGGCATCTCCATAGAAAATACGACAACTGGCAAGTCTTCATTGAACAACACGCCTTCTGCCAAGTTCATCGCAAAAGTGGTCTTGCCCATAGACGGACGCGCAGCCACAATCACCAAATCCCCTGCTTGTAGACCTTGGGTTTTATTATTGAGCTCAGCAAATGGCGTCTGCAAACCGATCATACCGTCGGGATTGGACTTAAGCTCTTGAATCTTATCAATGACATTGGTCAATACGGAAGTAATGCCGACAGGGCCGCGCTGCTCAGCACGTTTGTTATGCTGCTCATTAATGCTAAATATTTTCGCCTCAACATTGTCTAAGATATCGCTGACCGTTTGATCTTTAGGGTTATAGGCGAGGGTCAACATATCGTTGCCAGTGGTAATCAGCTGACGCAAGGTTGATAACTCTCGTACTCGCTGAGCATAGGCGGTCAAGTTGAATAACGTGGCAGGGCTTTGGCTCAAAATGTCCGCCAAGTAGCTATCGCCGCCTGCGGTCTTAAGTAGCTTTTGCGCCTCTAACCAATCATGTACCATAACGGTGTCGTATGGCTCGTTCACCGCTGCCAAGTGCGCGATGGCGTCAAATATATGCTGATGACGACCTGCATAAAAGTCGTCTTTAGTGACGATATCGGCAATCTTGTCGTAGGCTTCTTCGATACTCATCAAAGAAGCCAGCAGCGCCTTTTCAATATCTATATTGTGCGGGGGCTGCTGATTAAGTAAGTCGTCGGTTTTGCTGGTGTCTGCCATGAGTGCCTAAATATTTATCAGTGAATTATTTATCAGTCCGTACATTTAAAATTATTATCAGTATCGCGCTTATCGCAAGCACTTTATCATAAACTGGTGTATCTCGCCCCTACCATAAGTACCATAAAATATGCCGCCATTGATGCTACAATTAAAAGCGAAAGTCTATCACATTATGATTGTTAAGAGGCCGACAATAGATAATTTCTCTACTTCTGTTAGCCAGCTTATTGATACAAATAGCAATTTTCATTACTATCTCAATGATCACTTTTTTATAAAAAACAGAATAATATCTAATGTTTAACATAAAATTAAGGAAAACCAATGACTCAAAAACAACCGTTATTAATGACAACAGGTGAGCCTGCAGGTATCGGTATGGATATAATGCTGTTATTGGCAGAAGCAGGGAAATTACAAGATTTTGCGCGGCCAATCTGGGTGACCGCTGATGCGAAAGCGATGCAAGCACGTGCCGACCAGCTAATCGCTGCGGGTGTACTAAAAAACTGCCCAACTTGGCAAAGTATTTAGGTCACTTCGTCATTGTTAAGTGATATTGATAGTACGGACTTTAATATAGAAAACTGGGCATTTTTATTATTAGACATACCCTGTGCAGAGCCTGTGCTGGCAGGGCAGATAGATATTAAAAACGCTGCAATGGTCGCTCAGCAGTTAGAAATCGCGCATCAGCTCGCAGCAGATAATACGGTAGCCGCTATCGTCACTGGACCCTTACAGAAGTCTGCGTTAATTGACGCGGACATCAAACTTTTAGATGGGACTATGTTCAGCGGGCATACGGAGTTTTTTATGCAGCAAAGCGGCTGTGATAAAGTCGTGATGATGCTCGCCAATCAAGCGATGAAAGTTGCCCTTGTGACGATTCACTTAGCTTTAAGAGAAGTACCCGCTGCGATTACAAAAGCCAATGTACGCGAAACCGTGCAGATCGTACTTGATGATATGCGCTCAAAATTCGGTATGGCAAGTCCACGTATATTGGTTTGTGGTCTCAATCCGCATGCGGGTGAAGGGGGGCATTTAGGCAGGGAAGAGATTGAGATTATTAATCCTGTACTGCAAGAGTTCATTGCCGCAGGCGTAGATATCTCTGAGGCGATGCCTGCCGATACACTGTTTACCTCTAGGCACTTAGATAATTGTGATGCCGTGATTGCAATGTATCACGATCAAGGACTGCCTGTGCTAAAATCGCATGGTTTTGGTGACACCGTTAATTTAACCTTGGGGCTGCCTTATATTCGTACGTCGGTTGATCACGGTACAGCGCTTGATTTGGCAGGGCGGGGCGGGGCAAGTGCGACGAGCTTGTATCAGGCATTGGTCATGGCAGATGAGATGGCTAATAAAGCGCAAGCGGTATAGTCACTTTGTAATAGTTGCAGATTAGGCGATGTGAAGTGAAGATGTGAGCATGTAAGATAGCTACTTTAGGCCTGACGCCTGACGCTACCATACAGCCAGTTTATAAGCTGTGTTATAATTTTGGCCTAATAGCCTAATAGCATCAATATCAACGCTGCTACAAAAAGCAATGCGACAAAAATAACTTTTTCATTACATCCTATGATTGATGTTTATTGACAAACTATTTTGCCGCTAGTTAATTTTAATTTATTAATTAAGAATCTTTTATGTCCACAAATTCGTTTGATGCTCAAACCATTGCCGCTAGCTTGCGGACTGCTAAACACCAACCGCGTAAACGCTTTGGTCAAAACTTTTTGCATGATAGCAGTATTATTCGCCAGATTGTCGATAGCATTCGTCTAGAGCGGGATGACAACCTGATTGAGATTGGTCCTGGTATGGGTGCGTTAACGGAGCCTTTACTGACAGAAGTTGATGCCATGACCGTGGTCGAGCTTGATCGTGATTTAGCAGATAGCTTACGCATTCGTATTGGTGCTAATAGCCATCCTAATTTTACGATTATTAAAGAAAATGCCATGAATGTGGATTATCGTGAATTCTATAGCCCTGAGCGTGGCAAGCTACGTGTGGTAGGGAATTTGCCGTATAATATCTCAACGCCGATACTGTTTCATTTGCTCGACTATTCTGATGTTATTCAAGATATGCATTTTATGCTGCAAAAAGAGGTGGTCGAGCGCATCACAGCGGATGTCGGCAGCAAAACCTATGGTCGTCTGTCGGTTATTATGCAGTATCACTGTGAGACTGACTATCTACTGACCGTTCCTAGGGGCGCATTTAATCCACCACCTAAAGTCACCAGTGCGGTATTTCGTCTGACGCCACATATTGATAAACCAGTCGTTGCAAAGTATGAGCCGTATTTTGCTATTGTGGTGCGCGAGACCTTTAACCATCGCCGCAAAACGCTGCGCGCTATCTTCAAAAAATCTACGCTATTACCGACCTTGAGTGAAGACGATTTTGCTGCCTGTGGTATCGATCCACAAGCGCGCCCAGAAACGCTGAGCGTGAGCGACTTTGTGGCGTTAAGTAATCAGGCCAGAAGTATTGAAAAATAAACACTACCTGCGTTCAACAATTAACAATGAACTATTTAAAAGAATGATTTAACTAAACATTGAGGAATTATGAGTTTTCGCCACCAATATGTCATCGGTGACTTGCAAGGTTGCTATGCTGCGTATCTAAAATTACTTGAAACATTAGATTTTGATCCGACACAAGATAAGCTCTGGTTTGCTGGTGATTTGGTCGCGCGCGGCGAGGATTCGTTAAATACGTTGCGTCATGTCAAAGCATTATGTGAGCAAGGGGCGGCAGCGACTGTGCTTGGCAATCATGATCTAAATTTGCTTGCCGTGTGGCGCGGAGCGACCAATATTAGAAAAAAAGACAAAACTGCACCAATTTTTGCCGCAGACGACAGCGAGGAGTTGTTGCAATGGCTACGGCAACAGCCGATTTTAGCGTACCCTGATGAACATACAGTGTTGGTACATGCAGGTATACCACCACATTGGACGATTGTTGCTGCTGCGCAATATGCCGAGCAATTAGAGGCGCAATTGAGATGTAGTTTACAGCAGTTAGATAGACTACTACCAAATCTATATAGTAAAAAAGCAGATGACTGGCATGAAAATATCAATGGCTTTACTAAGATGCGTGCGATAGCCAACTATTTTACCCGTATGCGACTGTGTAAGCAGGATGGGACGCTGGAATTTAGCTTTACCTCAAGCCTCGATGAGCGTATGCCTGATGATTTTATGCCATGGTTTGAATGGCAGGTACCGCGCATGCGCAAGATATTATTTGGGCATTGGGCTGCTTTAAGGGGTCAAGTAGATTTGCCCCATGCGCGCGCGCTTGATGGTGGCTGCGTCTGGGGCAATGCCTTACTCGCTTATCGACTCAGCGATGGTAAAGTGATAACGTCGAATGAGCAGTGTCCAAACTCTTGATGACGGCTATAGTTAACCTTGATATACAAGGCTAGATAATCGGTCTGTTATAGGTGGTTCCATTATTCCAGTCTGTTTTAAGTGGTCTGTCAATAGGTTTGAGGGGTGAAATAACTGGTTCCAGTGGGGTATAGTCAATGCACTCAAAAAATCAGTTTAGATGAGAGGTTAAAATATTGAATAGAATCTTAGATTTATGCTCACATTTAGGCGAAAGCTTGAGGGGTAATGGTATTGAGAATTTCGCTTTCCCTATACATGAAGTGGATAGTGTTTTAGAGGTTTACAGAACTAATAGAGTACTAATTTTAGGTGGTGATATTTATATCAAAAATTCATCTGAAAATTTTGCTCCATTTTATGAAAACTGGTTTTATGAAGGCAGTAGTGTTGAAGATAGTATAATTAAAGCTCAAGACTACCTTAGAATATTTAAAGGAAAAGATTTATATGTCTGCTTCGTAGCCTAAAGACTAACAGTTCAACAGTTCAACAGTTCAACAGTTCAACAGTTCGAAGCCTGTATAGCGCACCGAACCATATTTGAAAAAACCATAATATCAACGGACGAAATTTCTACTTCCCTTAAGGAAAATATAATGAAAAAGCTATTTTTATTATCGGGAAGTTTATTAATATTAGTTAGTTGTACTAAACCAAATATATATAACCCTAATATTCGAATTAAAGTAGGTGTAGATGGTGACAATTATATAATTCCATTAAACCATATTGTTAGACCAGACACAGGTAGTTACGCAAGTTTTAAGACGGATATGGGTCTTAGTTATTTCTTTTGGCCTAGTGGTCGAGGTCTTACCAATGAAGATGAAGATCCAAACGCATTGCAGTATGATGCGAATATTATAAAATTCCATTGGTCGGCTATGAACTCAGGTATTGAAGGCAACGATATGCTTACTAGGGTCGATATTATAAAGAAGACCAATCGTAAAGATATTATGCATGACAACTTTGAATTAAAGGCATACGTTGATACTGAGGATAACTCGATCCTATCATATGTAGGTAATATCTACCCAAATTCGCCAACTACTATTCGCTGTTTGATGGCAACCAACAATGATCAAAACAGCGTTTGCCAAATGGAATATTTACATCCTATTTATAATAACAACGTCTTGCTTGAATTCTCAGGAAAAAACCTAGCTAATTGGCAGGCAATTAATACAATGGCTATTAATTATTTGGACAAGTGGCATAAGGATTGAATAAGAAATAGTGCCTGTTTATAAACCTTAGTAAGCAGGACAATCAGACGATATTTTAAAGCTTGTATACAGCGTTGAGCATGTTCCTATAACCAGACATTATGGTAAATGGCTAAATCTGGTAACTTTGAAGATTTAGGTGGTGAATATCAATAAGATATCAAAAAAAATTGTTAGACATCTTATCAGCCGTAATATCAGCAGTTGACCAAGTATAAAGCCACCAAAACTGTCCTATTAATTAGGCAGTTTGGGTGGCTTTTTAGGTTTCGGCAACGGTGTTTTTGCCTCTCCTGATGATTTA
>JARIAA010000252.1 GCA_029264635.1 Psychrobacter sp.
ACGCTATCCTTGCCTAAAGGGAAGACGGTTAAAGACTTGATCGCCGTACTAGAGTCTCGCTATCAGTGGGCGATCAATATTGATTTTAGCATACCTGAAAATAAATATTGGTTTTGGTATCGCTCTATTGATAAAGAAGAGCCGAGAATGGGGGTGCGTGGACAAGAGCTGGGGGATGATCGTGAGCTGTCTTTAGACATTGCGCGCCAAGCCCATAATCTATATCTAGGTTTAACGCAAGCAAATCCAGATCAGCTATTGTCAGAATTTATACTAAAGCGGCCTAAATATCGCTCAATGGCTCGCCGAGTCTGGACCATGGGACACAAAAAAATGGGCGATATCCAGATGAACGTGCTGCAAAAGGATACTCTGCCTATTCACTTATTACGCTGCAAACTGTCGATGTTTGGCGCCACCAAATTTGATCCGCGCTCTGATCGCTGGGTTAGGGTAACGCTTTTTCAAGGGGCGCCATTGTTCAACGAGGTCCATAGCGATGAGTGGTTATTTCCGCTTTTACCAAAACTCGATACCTCATCACGCTTGCCATCGTCTGCTCCAACGTCATTACCATCCATACCGCCTTATTCATCTGTACAAACTTAGGAGGAAAAATGATCGTATCACGCAATGAGATCGTCACGACCGTTTATAAAGCCTTTGTAGGGATGCACCGTGAAGTAGGCGAGGCCGACTTAGTCGCAACCATGGTGGCTGAGCTGCAAATGGCAGGACTGGACGGCGTACGTCATTTTAATAATGCCAGCCCATATATCTTGACTGAAAAAGACATACCCATCGATATCGTTCAGCAAGAAAAAGGCTCAATCCTTTTAGATCTGCAAGGCAGTAGCTTGGTGTGTCATCTGCCTGCCGTCATCGATTACGCCCTTGAAGAGATGGGCGATCTCGAGCATTATGAAATTTATCTCAGAAACTGCCATAATCGCTGGCTGGCTTATAGTGAATTGGTCAATTTGGCGGCGAAAGGTATCGCATGTCTTGCCAAATGGGACAATGGCTCGGCGCCCAAGCACACACTGTTTACGTTAAATCAAGGTTTTGTCTATCCAGACATTTATTTCTTTGATAAACCACAAGCCAATTATAATACCAATGATATGGTCATCAAGCTTGCAACCGCAAATTTTGACATTGAGCAAGATATTCAGCATTTTAATCACAAAATATCGACGGATGAGTTGTTTGTAACCCATCAGCGCGCATGGAAAGAGGGTATTTATGTGGCTGATGAACAGTGGGAGATGCTCAAAAAAACAGCAACTGCCATACTGGTAGAAAACAGTGAAGCGTCAAGCAAGGGGGCGGGCGGCGTATAACGCTTGTCATCATTATTATTGTGATGCTTTAATTTGCTTAGCTATCGTTCTGTACAGGCGACAACAGTACCTCAACTTGAAAATAAACATCCTCTTTGATAGTGATGCTGACTTTGCCGTTATGGGCACGGGCGATGGCTTGCACAATAGATAAACCTAGACCTGACCCTGCGTGCATCGTTGTCGTTTTATGATGACGATGAAAGCGCTCAAACAATTGATTCGCCTCAATTTGAGTCAATGGTTTAACCATTTTATTAGTGATGGTTATTTTTAATGCCGATGTGGTATGAGCGCTAGCCGTCTCAATGGTAATAATGCTTTCGCTCTCAGCATAATAGATGGCGTTCGATATTAAGTTGGCAAACAGCCTTTGTAATAAACCTTCATCACCCAGCACTGCACCAAACTCGCCAACTTTTTCAAAAGTGAGGTTACGCTCTTCTGCTATCAACTCAAAGTAATCTATGAGCTTAGTCATAAGTAATTCTATATCGACAAGCTTAAGCTGTGAGTTTCCAAGTCCTTTTTGGGTCTTTGCTAGCAGGAGCATGTTATTGATTAAACTGGACAATTGCGCAAGCGTATCATGTTGGTGGTGCAGCTGCTCGACATAGTCATTGATTTGTCTTGGTCTGCTCAGCATGACTTGGGATTGGGTGCTTACTGTTGCAAGCGGGGTACGCAGTTCATGCGCGATGTTGTTTGAAAAGCGCGATAACGATTCAAAGTTACTCTCAAGCTTGCTCATCATGAGGTTGTAAGACTCAGCAAGCGGTCGCAGCTCGCGCGGCATATCATTTACGATAATTCTTTCATCCAGCTTTTCAGGATTGATGCCTTTCATTTTTTGCACAATAGTAGCCAAAGGTGCAAAACCCCAGTAGACACTGAATGCCGCAACTGACACCAAGAGCAAAGTAATCGCTAGCAGTATCATACTGAGCTGGCGGTTAAACTGTAGTAAATACTGATGATGGACATCAATAGGTAGTGCGATAAGCGCAAGCGTTTGATTGTCTTGAACGATAACAGCCCGATAATTTTTATGGTCTATCTCAATCGCGAATTGCTGTTTGCGATTGTTCTGCCACAGAGATAACAAATTAAAATCTGTAGGCAACTCATTAGCAAAATCACTTGGCGCACTAGACAATAGGCGTCCGTTTTTATCAGCGACGAGCGTCTTTATATCGTAGTCCAGCCATGAGGAATACACGTGGTCAGCACCAATTGGCGCTGATATTTGTGAAGTGGATGAGTCCAGCGAAGTCAATAAAGCGGTTTCTTCATCTAGCTGATTGACTCGCTTACGTAAATTAAACGCGGCATGCGTCAGAATCTCTGAATCCATCTGCTCAAAGTGACCGTTTACCGAGCGCTGGACCCAGAGGTAAATAACAGTTTGAGAGATAACGACGAATATCGTTAGTAAAAAAATGGTCCGCCATAATAAAGGCCAGCGCCGATGATCAGATTTGGCTTTTATCTCATTAGGCGACGTTTTATTTAGCATTGATTTATTCAACGTCTATTTCAGCTGTATCTGGGACTTCCAGTTTATAACCCATGCCGCGCACAGTATGAATCAGCTTGATCGCAAACTCATCATCGATTTTGAGTCGCAGACGCCTTATCGCGACGTCAATGACATTGGTATCACTATAAAAATTCATATCCCATACTTGGGAGGCGATGACGGAACGCGGTAGTACCTCACCTCGGCGTTCAAGCATAAACTGTAATAAAGAGAACTCTTTTGCCGTCAGCTTAATGGCGATGTCGTCTCTATGTACGGTACGCTTGGCGATGTCCATTTTTAGATCAGCTATTTGCATCATAGTGCTTTTATAATCAATTTGATTGGCGCGGCGGAGCAGACTTTTTATTCTCACTATTAATTCTGCAAAGGCAAAAGGCTTGGTTAGATAGTCATCTGCGCCAATTTCAATCCCTTTGATTTTATCACTCAAATCATCTTTTGCCGTCAAAAATAAGACGGTCGTATGCTTCCCAGCGGCGCGGTAATTGGCTACTAATTCAAAACCGCTGACATCAGGTAGCATTACATCCATAATGACCACGTTAAAGTCCTCAGTCATCAGCGTATGATAACCATCTAAACCAGTCGTTTGATGCTCAACGATGAAGCCTGCTTCGGTTAAGCCTTTTTTTATATACTCTCCAAGCTTTATCTCATCCTATACCAATAACACTTTCATAGTTTTTTCTCTTAATGCTAATCATTTATAGCTTAGCATTTGTCATGACCAGTTAGCATGATAAAAGCGTAGGGTATTTTATTCAAAACGTTACGAGCATAATAGGGCGATGCGTCACAGAATGCGTCACAGATAGGAACTAAAGACGCAAAGATGACAAAATTGTCATCTTGATGTCATCTGTCAGTCAGAATCAGTATCGTATCATTGGGTTATTAAGACATAGTCAATCCCAAATAACACTGACATATCTAGACACGATCTGCACAAAATTAATATGAGTAGCACTGAGCTGTCGCACTTTTAAAGTGACTCAACTATATTTAAGCATAAAGTAGGGAGGCGGATAGGTATGGTAATGATACATAGCTAAGATAACTATGTACCCTTATCTCTTTTGCCAGTAATCACCCTTAAACGTGAGGAAAGGTTTTATGAAAGACGCTAAAGG